>JBCBZW010000043.1 GCA_039815145.1 Pseudomonadota bacterium | reverse complement strand
GCTTTCATTACCTGTTGGTTAGCGGTTCTAAATAAAGTAGAGTGAGAACCACGAAAGCCTTTAGCTAGTTTAAGGATTTTTTTGCGGCGTTTGCGAGCAACATTACCGCGCTTTACTCTTGGCATGGTTTAATAATTTCCTGTTAATTTGACGAAATTTACTTTCTTGGTAGATATGGAAGCATACCGCGTACATTATCTTCATCGCGCTCGTTAACGATTACTGCTTTAGAAAATTTACGCTTTTTATCGGTAGTCTTCTTTTCTAGAATGTGGTTTTTGAAAGCTTTGCGACGAACGATTTTACCCGTACCGGTGGCACGAAACCGTTTAGCAGCAGCCTTACGAGATTTTAATTTAGGCATTTTCTTATGTTTCTACACATAGACACAATCCCATATTATAAGTCGTAATTCGTAATCTGCCGGATATTTTTTAGCGTGTTGCAGATTATAGCCACACTAACAATGTTCTTCAAGATTCACGAAGTATAGTAAATCAATCTCAATATGCGTAGCTTATATATATTGATGCGATGCTGTCGGGCCGTTTGTTTCGATTCTATTCCTTGCTCACTAATTCCAACATTCTGGAAACTTTCTATATATTGAAGCGATAGTAATTTTGTTAATCGCTGAAATCCATAAACAATTTATAAAAGTATTTATAAAACTGTTTTATTGATTTGACTGATATTATCTAAAAACAGATAAAAATTCAAAAAACATAAAATCTGGCCCAAGCAGATTGTACATATTTTTAGACCACATAGAGAATACCTCGTTTTTTTATACTCTTGTAAAATCGTTGTATTAATGAGAATCATTTCAATAATAATGATATTGAATGCAATAAGATGGTCAAATATAAATATTTATCACAAATTCTTCCAATAACTATCTATTTAAATGTACTTTTGTCAACTTAGGTAAACACAAAAATGCTTTTGATACTAAAAATTTTTGTAAAAACAAGTATTTAAACTGTTGTAAATCCAATACTATTGCAGGCTAGTTTTTGTCTATATTTTTAATTGGCTATAAAAAAATAATTTGATAATTCGTTTCAAGTTTTATAAATTGACAGGAAGAAAAAGCCTCAGGCGGCACGATCCGGTGGCCGCCTAAACCAGGAAGAACCCCATCTTCACGCCCGCCAGCTGCACGACGTCGCGGTCTTGCAGCTCATGGGCCTGTGGTCCGATCGGTTCGCCGTTGAGCAAGGGGAAGTCGTTGGCCTTGCCGCTCTCCACGTGGACGATGAAGTACCCCTCGGCCCGTCGCGAGATGGCGGCCACCTGGATGCCGGGGCGTCCGAGGGTGGTCAGGGCCTTCTTGAGTTCGAGCTCCTTACCCGCGAAGGAACCGCTCAGGACCTGAATCTTGCCCAGCGGTAAGGCGCCACCCGCTGGCGCGGCGCGGCGATCCTCCGACCGTCGACGGGGCGGGGCGCTCGCCTCGACCTCGCTCTGTGGGGTCGGTTTGCGCTCGGGCATGCGGTGCTTGGCGCGGGCGGTGGGATCATCATCGAGGTCGTCGACCAGGGCGCGAGCCGCGTTGCGCGCCGCCGATGCGGCCGCGGGAGGCGCAGCTGCTGCCGGCGCCGCCGGGGCGATGGGGGCGGGCTTCTCGGTGGAGGCGGAGTCAGCGACGGCGCGCTTGACCAGGGCCTCCACGTTGGCCGGCGAGTCGGCCATCGTGTTCAGCACCATCGTGCGCTCGAACTCGTCCGAGTCGAGTTCTTCCTCGTGCTCGTCGATGAAGCGCAGTTCGTGGCGGCCGATGCGCACGACGTCATCGTGCTGCAGCGGGTGCTTGGCGATGCGCCGCCCGTTCACCGTGGTGCCGTTGGTGCTGTTGAGATCTTCCAGGAAGGAGTCGTCAAGAATATTGATGACCAACGCGTGGTGGCCGCTCACACCCGGGTGATCCAGACGGATGTCGTTATCCGGCAGGCGACCGACCGTGTAGCGCTCTTTGGTCATGTTGTACTCGGCGAGTTCGCGCCCGTCGAGGCAAAGGACCAGTCTTGCCATAGCTTCGCTTCCCTATCAGCCGAACCAGTTGACGACTTTGCTGAGCAGTCCCCGATTGGCCGGGAACGGCTTGAGAACTCGGACCATCAGCACCGACACGTTGTCGCGACCTCCATTGTCGTTGGATAGCTGTACGAGCTGTCGCCCGACCATCCCTAAGTCCGTGTGGAAGGTGCTTATGGTTAAGTGTATGTCATCGTCCTCCACCATATCGCTCAGGCCGTCGGAACACAGAACGAAAATGTCGTCGGGCTGGGCGTCGACTTCCATGATGGCGACTTCGATGTCGGGTTCCACGCCGAGGGCGCGGGTGACGTAGTTGCGTTTGAGCTTGCGCTCGGCTTCCTCGCGCTCCACGACGCCGCGGTCCACCAGCTCCTGCAGGAGGGAGTGGTCCTGGGTCAGTTGCTCGAAGCGATTCTGGCGCACCCGGTAGAGGCGCGAGTCGCCCACGTGGGCGACGGACAGACGGTTGTCGTACATGAGGCAGCTGACGATGGTGGTGC
The DNA here is from genome assembly GCA_039815145.1 of Pseudomonadota bacterium. NCBI lineage: Bacteria > Pseudomonadati > Pseudomonadota > Pseudomonadota bacterium. The sequence continues at coordinate 34,908 of JBCBZW010000043.1, read as the reverse complement.
CCATGCCGGCGCACTCTTCCTGGCTGCGAGCCGTCTGGTGGATGATCTTGTTGGCGCGGCGAACGGCGTCGCGCAGGGTGATGCTCTGGAGCATGAGCCCCGTATGAGGGTCGGGCTCGCCGCGGCGATCCGTGGGCATGGTGTTCTGCACCAGGTCGACGGTGGTCTTCACGGCGATGCTGCTGGCGACTTCCCCGGCGTTGTACCCGCCCATGCCGTCGGCGAGCACGAAGAGGCCGAGATCGATGTCGTAACCGATCGCGTCTTCGTTGTGCTCGCGTACACGACCGGTATCGGTGAGTGCGACGTGCTCTATCTTTCCCTGAAGCGTCATGTGCCGGAAGCCCTGATGGTCAACCCCGTATGTTGTCGTTCTGGCGCGCCTCGCTGAGGCGCCTGCGCGGAGCGTGCCCTGCGCGCGGCCGGGCCTCGCCTGCGCTCTGACCGATGCCATCCTGACACCCGTCGATCGCTCGGCTGTCAGCCCCAGACCCACCTAGCGGGGCCAGCGTAACACCGCGCAAAATTTTGTCCGAGCGCTCCGTCACGTTTTGCCGGGGCGTCCCTTGCGCCGGTTCCGGGGCGGCGCGGGCCGGCGCTCGCACCACGGCTGGCGTACCATCGCCCGCATGGCAAAAGCGAAGACCTACTACGTCTGCGAGAGTTGCGGCGCGAACACTCCGAAATGGCAGGGCCAGTGCCCCTCCTGCGGGGCCTGGAACACGCTCACCGAGCAGCAGCGCCCGGCGACCAGCGGCCCGGCGCGCGAGGTGGGCGTAGGGTACGCCGGGGAGGCGCCACAGCTGCTCAAGGAGGTCACCGACGAGGCGGAGGCACGCCGGCCGAGCGGGCTGGACGAACTCGACCGTGTGCTCGGCGGCGGCGTGGTGGCGGGTTCGGTGGTGCTGATCGGAGGTGACCCTGGCATCGGCAAGTCGACGCTGCTGCTGCAGGCGAGCGCTTCCCTTAACGCCAACGCCTCCGTCATCTACGTGACCGGCGAGGAGTCCCTGCGCCAGGTGAGTCTTCGTGCGCGACGCTTGGGGCTGGCGGCGGAGGAGCTCGGGCTGCTGGCGGAAACCGCCGTCGAGCGCATCCTTGCCACGGCCCGTGAACATCGTCCGTCGGTGCTGGTGGTCGACTCCATTCAGACCATGCACAGCGAAGCCCTGCAGTCCGCCCCTGGCGCCGTGGCCCAGCTGCGTGAGACCACGGCGGCCCTGGTGCGCTTCGCCAAGCAGACCGGCACGGCGGTGTTTCTGGTCGGTCATGTCACCAAGGAGGGGCATATCGCGGGGCCTCGTGTGCTCGAGCACATGGTGGATACGGTGCTGTACTTCGAGAGCGACGCCGGCAGTCGCTACCGCATCGTGCGTGCGGTGAAAAACCGTTTCGGCGCGGCTAACGAGATTGGCGTGTTCGCCATGACGGAGCAGGGCCTGCGCCAGGTGCGCAACCCGTCGGCGATCTTCCTCTCGCGCCACGCGGAGCCCGTCGCCGGTAGTGCCGTGTTCGTGACGCGCGAGGGCAGTCGCCCCCTATTGGGCGAGGTGCAGGCGCTGGTGGACAGCGCGTCCCACGGCAACCCGCGGCGCCTGGCGGTGGGTTTCGATCAGCAGCGCCTGGCGATGTTGTTGGCCGTGATGCATCGCCATGCGGGCGTGGTGTGCCATGACCAGGACGTGTTCGTGAACATCGTCGGCGGTCTGCGGGTGGCGGAGACGGCGGCGGATCTGGCCGCGGTGGCCGCGGTGCTGTCGAGCCTGCGCGATCAGGCCCTGCCCACGGGCACGGTGCTGCTGGGCGAGCTGGGCCTCGCCGGGGAGATCCGCCCCGTGCCCTTCGGGGAGGAGCGCCTGGTGGCCGCGGCCAAGCACGGCTTCACCCGGGCGATCGTGCCCACGGACAACGCGCCCCGCGGCAAGGCGGGAGCTATCGAAGGTCTTAAGGTGGCGCCGGCGGGACGGCTGGAAGAGGCGCTCGATGCCCTGTTCTAGGCACGAGTCAGCGTCGTACTAGTCCTGCGTGTCCGCCAGCGCTTCTGCCGGCGCCGCTGCTGCGGGCGTAGCGGGCGGTAAGACGCGGACGGTTTTCACGGCGCTGCCCGAGGTCTGCATGATCTGCAGGGAATAGCCAGCGAGTTCGAGCTCCGTGCCGGGCGGCGGAATGGTCTCCAAGGTTTCCAGAATGAGGCCGTTGAGGGTCTTCGGGCCGTCCGTGGGGAGCTGCCACTTCATGCTCCGGTTCAGGGAGCGGATCGTCGCCACGCAATTCACCACGTAGGTGCCATCGCCCGCGTCGCGCACGTCCTTGGGCAGGGTGGCGCCGTCCGCGGAGAACTCGCCGACGATCTCCTCGAGGATGTCCTGCAGGGTCACCATACCGAGGATGTCGCCGTACTCGTCGACCACCAGGCCGAGGCGCCGTCGCGAGTTCTGGAAGTTGATCAGCTGGCGGTTGAGGGAGGTGCCTTCGGGCACGTAGTAGACCTCGTCCACCACCTCGCGGACCAGCTCCTTGCTGAGCTCCGTATTGGCGCTCGCGCGCAGCAGGCGGCGCAGGTGGAGCATGCCCACCACGTTGTCCACGGAGTCTTGCCAGACCGGGAAACGCGTGTGGTGGGCGTCGCGGATCTGCTCGAGGATGGCTGGCCAGTCGTCGCTCAGGTCGATGCCGACGATCTCGTTTCGCGGCACCATGATGTCGTCCACGGTCATCTGCTCGAGGTCGAGGATGCTGAGGAGCATGGTTTGGTGCTGCGAGGGGATCATGCCGCTCGATTCGGCCAACACGGTGCGTAGCTCATCGCGGGAGAACTTCTTCAACGCCCCTTCGCCCTCGAAGCGCACGCCGACCAGGCGCAGCAGCGAATTGGCGAACAGATTGATCAGCCAGACCAGGGGGTAGCTGATGCGCAGCAGCGGGTAGTAGACGAAGGCGGCGGGCAGCGCCAGGCGCTCGGGGTGGATCGCGGCGAGGGTCTTCGGCGCCACCTCGGCGAAGATCAGCACCGTGAGCGTGAAAGCAGCGATGCCGATAGCCACGCCCCCGGAGCCACCGATCTCCTGGGCGATGAGCGTGACGAGGGCTGAGGCGCTGAAGTTGACCGCGTTGTTGCCGAGCAGGATCAGGCCGATCAAGCGGTCCGGCCGGGTGAGGAGCTTTTCGGCGAGCGCAGCCGCACGGTTCCCGTTGCGAGCGGCGTGGCGCAAGCGGTAGCGGTTGACACTCATGAGCGCCGTCTCCGTGCCGGAGAACAGCGCTGACAAGATCAGCAGGACGACCAGCGCCGCGGTCGCGATCGCCAGCCTCCACTCTTCGGTACCCAAGCTTGGGGTGCCCTCGTCAACTGCAGTGAAGCACAGGGTACGGGCTGGCGTGGCCCCGACTCAAGGGCCGCGTTCGCCCGGCCCTAACCCCAGCGCTGGTTGAGCAGGACTTCGAGGATGATGCGACTGCCGAAGTAGGCGAGGGCGAGGCTCATGTAGCCGCCGATGGTCCAACCCAGGGCGACGTGGCCGCGCCAGCCGAAGCGCCAGCGGCCGAGGAGCAGAATGCCGAAGGTGAGCCAGGCGACGATCGACAGCACCGTCTTGTGCGCGAGGTGCTGGGCGAACACGTTCTCGATAAACATGACGCCACTCAGGATCGAGAGGCTCAGCAGCAGGAAGCCGACGGTGATGGTGGCGAAGAGCGCGCGCTCGGTCACATCGAGCGGCGGCAGCAGGTTGGTGAGGCCGCCGAGGCCGCCGCCCAGGCGGCGCGTGCGCAGGCGCTGGTGCTGGATCGCCATCAGGATCGACAGGCCCGCGCCGAGGGTGAGGATGGTCCAGGCGATGAGCGAGAGGGCGATATGCGTGCGGGTGGTCCAGGCGTAGGAGCCCGCGTCGGCCGCGTCGCCGGCCCAGCCGGTGGCCAGGCCCATCACACCGGCCAGCGGCAGCAGCATCACGGCGAGCCCGCGAAGGCCCGGGCGGGTGAGCAGCCACAGGCCCACCGCTGCCATCAGGACGCCGGTGAGGGAGAGGGTATCGGTCACGCTCAGGGCGCCGTGGCTCGAGGTGGCCCGCGCCAGCAGCGCTGCGTGCAGGAGCAGGCCGACGCCTGCGGCGATCAGGGGCACGGATGCCGGCAACCCAGTGCCATCGCCCTCGATCGCCGCTTGGCCCGGGCGGAGCTGGCGCCAGGTGAGGATCGAGGCTGCCGCGTAGGCGGGCAGCACGAGCAGGGCGGCAAGGGCGGTCACGGCGGCGGCATCCTCCTGGTTGAGCCGGCTTCGGGATCGGGTGGTCAGCGGCGCGGGCAGCGGTGCGTGCCCATCGCCGATAGCAAAGTACGCATAGTAAACTACGAGGCTTTGCCCTGTTGCCTGGCGAGGCCGCCTCCGTGTTCGACAACCTCAGCAACCGACTCACCACCGCCCTCGACGGCCTGCGTGGCAAGGGTCGGCTCACCGAAGACAACATCAAGGACGCCCTGCGCTCCGTGCGCATGGCGCTGCTCGAGGCCGACGTGGCCCTGCCCGTGGTCAAGAGCTTTATCGATCACGTGCGCGAGCGCGCCGTGGGCGAGGAGGTGGCGCGCAGCCTGAAGCCGGGCCAGGCCCTGGTGAAGATCGTCCACGACGAGCTGGTGCAGGTGATGGGTGGGGGCAATCAGGCGCTGGACCTGCGGGCCCAGCCGCCTGTCGTCATCCTCCTCGCCGGCCTGCAGGGCGCGGGCAAGACCACCACCGCCGGCAAGCTGGCGCGACGCCTGATCGAGAAGGACAAGAAGAAGGTGATGATGGTGAGTGTGGACGTGTACCGCCCCGCCGCCATCGCCCAGTTGGAGACCGTGGCGGGGCAGGTGGGCGCCGGCTTCGTGCCGAGCGAGGCCTCGGACGATCCGGTGGCGATCGTGGAGCGCGGCCTCGATGCTGCCCGTCGCGCGGTGGCCGACGTGCTCATCGTGGACACGGCCGGCCGCCTGCACGTGGACGAGGAGTTGATGGCCGAAGTGCAGCGCGTGCACGCCGCCGCCTCGCCGCAGGAGACCCTCTTCGTGGTCGACGCCATGGCTGGCCAGGATGCGGTGAAGTCGGCCAAGGCTTTCGACGACGCCCTGCCGTTGACCGGCGTCGTGCTGACCAAGGCGGACGGTGACGCCCGCGGCGGTGCGGCCCTCTCCGTGCGCCAGGTGACCGGCAAGCCGATCAAATTCATCGGTCTCGGCGAGAAAAGCGACGCCTTCGAACCTTTCCATCCCGACCGTATGGCCTCGCGCATCCTCGGCATGGGCGACGTGCTCACCCTGGTCGAGGAGGTGCAGGAGAAGGTCGACAAGCAGAAAGCGGCCAAACTTGCCCGCAAAGTCAGCAAGGGTAAGGGTTTCGATTTCAGCGACTTACGCGATCAACTTCAACAGATGCAGAGCATGGGTGGCATGGCAGCCCTGCTCGACAAGTTGCCGGGTGCCGGCAAGATTCCGGAAGCGGCAAAGGCGCAGGTGGACGACAAGCAGATCCGTCGCCAGATCGCCATCATTAACTCCATGACAGACCGGGAAAGACGCTTCCCGAAGCTGATCGACAGCTCCCGCAAGCGCCGCATCGCGGCTGGCTCGGGGCTTCAGGTGCAGGACGTGAACCGACTTCTCAAGCAGTACACGCAAATGCAGAAAATGATGAAGAAAATGGCCGGCGGCAACATGAAGAAAATGATGCGTGGCATGGCCGGTCGACTACCGCCGGGAATGATGCCGTAGGCACCGTACCTGCAGTGCACTAAGTGCTAGCAATCGGGAGACTTTCGGGTAAAATGGCGGGTTTACAGTCGGCGCGACACGCGATGCCTTGCGTGCCGTGCTCCCAAACCGAATACCTGTCGTTTAAGGACCTACCTACAAATGGTCAGCATCCGTCTTACGCGAACCGGCGCTAAGAAGCGTCCGTTCTACCACATCATCGTGACCGACAGCCGCAGCCGCCGTGACGGCCGCTACATCGAGCGCCTGGGCTTCTTCAACCCGGTCGCCCGCGGCAACGCCGAGTCCCTGCGCGTCAACCTCGAGCGCGCCGAATACTGGATCGGCCAGGGCGCCCAGCCCTCCGAGCGCGTGACCAAGCTCCTCAAGCAGTGGCGCAAGACCTCCGCTGCCGAGATGGGTGCCGCGCCGGCCGAGCCCGCCGCCTAAGCCGCCTCTTCTTCGGGAGAGGGAAGCCCCATGGTGAGTGACGCCACGCCCAGCGCCGATGAGACGCTGGTGGTGGGGGAGCTGGCCGGGGCGCACGGGGTGCGCGGCTGGGTGAAGCTGAAGTCCTTCACGGATCCCGCCGAGAACCTTGTTCACTACGCGAACTGGCGACTGCTGCTGCCGGGACCCGGCGCGGCCACCGGTTCGCGCGAGGTACGCCTCGCCGAGTGGCGCTGGCACAGCGAGCGCCTGATCGGACGTCTGGAAGGCATCGCTGACCGCGACGCGGCAGCGGCTCTGACCGGCGCCCAGGTGACGGTGCCGCGCAGCGAGCTGCCGGCGCCGAGCGACGGCTGGTACTGGGCCGACCTGATGGGCTACGAGGTGCACAACCTCGAGGGCGTGGTGCTCGGCAGGCTGCGGGACGTCATGGACAACGGTGCCCAGGACATCATGGTGGTGGCGGGCACACGCGAGCGATTGATCCCCTTCGTTCGCGGCCCCGTGGTGCACGGGGTGGAGGAGGCGCAGCGTCGCATCCTGGTGGACTGGGGAGAGGACTACTAGACAGCTGCGCTGCGAACGGGTGAAGGCGACGACGACATGAAGGTCTGCGTAGTCACGCTCTTCGAGGGGCTGGTCTCGGCGGTGACCGAGCATGGCGTGCTCAGTCGCGCCGTCGAGCGGGGCCTGGTGTCGGTGGACACGGTGGACCCGCGGGCCTTCGCCACCGACGTGCACCGCACGGTGGACGACAGGCCTTACGGCGGCGGCCCCGGCATGGTGATGCGGGTGGAGCCCCTGCGCACGGCGATCGCACACGCGAGGCGCCGCGTAGGCGGGGAGACGCCGAAGACGATTTATCTCGGCGCGGCGGGGAAGCCGCTGACGCACGAGATCGCCGCGCGCCTGGCGTGCGAGCCAGCCCTGGTGCTGGTGAGCGGGCGCTACGAAGGCGTCGACCAGCGCTTGCTGGACGCGGAAGTGGATGAGGAGCTGTCGATCGGCGACTACGTGCTGAGCGGCGGCGAACTGGCAGCGATGGTGTTGATTGACGCGGTGGTCCGCCTGTTGCCGGGCGCGCTCGGCAACGCCGAGTCGGCGGTGAGTGACTCGTTCGTGGACGGGCTGCTCGATTGGCCGCACTACACGCGCCCCGAAGCCGTGGACTTCGGCGACGGCGAGGCGGTGGCGGTGCCCGAGGTGCTGCTCGGCGGCAACCACGCCGTGATCGAGCGCTGGCGCCGCCAGCAGGCGCTCGGGCGCACGTGGGAGCGGCGGCCGGAGCTGCTGGAAGGATTGATGCTGAGCGATGAGGATCGCCAGCTGTTGAGTGAATACCAGGCCGCGAAGGCCTAGGGCCGTGCGACGCACGCGGGTGCGCGCAACGGAGGCATTAGCAAACACCGGACCGGTGGCCTGCGGGTCGCGAGGTCCGAGATTGATGAGGGTTAGAGGTGCGCCGTGAGCAATATCATCGAACAGCTCGAGAAAGAGCAGCTAAAGACTGACGTTCCCGCTTTCGCCCCTGGCGACACGGTTGTCGTGCAGGTGAAGGTGAAGGAGGGCAATCGCGAGCGCCTCCAGGCCTACGAGGGTGTGGTCATCGCGGTGAAGAACCGCGGCCTGAACTCCTCCTTCACGGTGCGCAAGATCTCCCACGGCGAGGGCGTGGAGCGTGTGTTCCAGACCCACAGCCCGGCGATCGAGTCCATCAAGGTGAAGCGCCGCGGCGATGTGCGTCGCGCCAAGCTCTACTACCTGCGCGGTCGCACCGGTAAGGCTGCCCGCATCAAGGAAAAGGTCTGATACCGAGCGGCCGCCGGAACCCAGTGTCCGGTCACGCTAGTTCGTTGAAGAATACGCGGGTGCTTTTTGCCCCTGAGCACGTTGCTCCTCCTCCCGTGGGGCCTGCCACGCTCGTCGTCGCGCCGCGCTCAGGAGCAAAAAGCCCCGTGCGTATTCTTCAACGAACTAGCGTGACCGGACACTAGGCCGGCGGCCGCGTCCTTCTCGCCTCAGGCCGCATCTTCTCTAGCAGCCCCGGCAAAAAAAAGCTCCCAGCCTGCCTTCACGCGGTGCAGCGTTGGTACGATCCGCGGTGTGGGCAGGGTGTCCTGCGATTTCTCTCACGCACCGAGTAAGCCGATCGACCCATGACTGAGCAAAACCGCGAAACTCACGCCTTCCAGACCGAAGTGCAGCAGCTGCTGCACCTGATGATCCATTCGCTCTACTCCAATCGCGAGGTGTTCCTGCGCGAGTTGGTGTCGAACGCGTCCGACGCCTGCGACAAGCTGCGCTTCGAAGCGCTGACGCAGGATGGCCTGTTCGAGGACGATCCGGAGCTTCGCGTCACCATCTCCTACGAACCCGAAGGCGAGACCCTGACCATCGCCGACAACGGCATCGGCATGTCGCGCGAGGAGGTGATCGAGAACCTGGGCACGATCGCGCGCTCCGGCACCCGCCGCTTCCTCGAGCAGATGAGTGGCGATGCGGCGAAGGACGCGAGCCTGATCGGCCAGTTCGGTGTGGGCTTCTACTCGGCCTTCGTGGTGGCCGACAGGGTGACGGTGGAAACCCGCCGCGCCGGCGCCTCGGCCGAGGACGGCGTGCGCTGGGTGTCCGATGGCACGGGCGAGTTCTCGGTGGAGGGCATCGAGAGGGCCGGCCGCGGCACGGCGATCACCCTGCACCTGAAGGAAGACCATCGCGACCTGCTGAACGGCTTCACCCTGCGCAACATCCTCACCAAGTACGCCGACCACATCGGCCTGCCGGTGCAGATGCCGGTGGAGAAGGAAGGCAAGCCGGTCGAGGACGAGCTCGAGACCGTCAACCAGGCCTCGGCGCTGTGGGCCCGTCCGCGCAAGGACATCACGGACGACGAGTACCAGGCCTTCTACAAGCACGTCTCCCACGACTTCGACGATCCCCAGGCCTGGACCCACCACCGGGTGGAAGGGCGCCTGGACTACACGGCGCTGCTCTACGTGCCGAAGCGCCCGCCCTTCGACCTCAACGACATCGAGCGCCAGCGCGGCGTGAAGCTGTACGTGCAGCGCGTGTTCATCATGGACGACGCGCAGCAGTTGATGCCGCGCTACCTGCGCTTCGTGCGCGGCCTGATCGACTCGAACGATCTGCCCCTGAACGTCTCCCGCGAGCTGCTGCAGTCGAACAAGGTGGTCGACAGCATCCGCGGCGGCTGCACGCGCAAGGTGCTGGGCCTGCTCGAGGACATGGCGACCAAGGAGCCCGAGGACTACCAGACCTTCTGGAACACCTTCGGTAACGTGCTGAAGGAAGGCACGGCGGAGGACGCAGGCAACCGCGAGACCCTGGCCAAGCTGTTGCGCTTCGCGTCCACGGAGAACGACGGGGCGGCGCAGACCGTGAGCCTCGCGGACTACGTCGCGCGCCTGAAGGGCGGCCAGGAGCACATCTACTACATCACCGCTGACAGCTACGCCTCGGCGGCGGCCAGCCCACACCTGGAGATGTTCCGCGAGAAGGGCCTCGAGGTGCTGCTGCTGCACGATCGCGTGGACGAGTGGGTGGTAGGTCACCTCACGGAATTCGAAGGTCACGAGCTGCGCTCGATCAACCGCGGCGAGGTGCCCCTGGGCGAAGCCACGGAGGATGAGAAGAAGGCGCAGGAGGCCATCGAAGAGGAGTACAAGGAGTTCGTGGCGCGGATCGAGTCGATCCTGCGCGAGCGGGTGGAGTCGGTTCGTGTCTCCCAGCGCCTCACGGACTCGCCCTCGTGCGTGGTCACGCCTGAAGGTGCCCTCGGCGGTCGCCTCGAGCGCATGCTGCGCGATGCGGGGCAGGAGGTGCCGGAGAGTAAGCCCATCCTCGAGCTGAACCCGACCCACCCGGTGGTGCTGAAGGCGCGCCACGAGGAGGACAAGGATCGCTTTTCCCAGTGGGCCCACGTGCTGCTGGATCAGGCGCTGCTGGCGGAGGGCGATCAGCTCACGGACCCGCAGGGCTTCGTCAAGCGCCTCAACGAGCTGCTGGTGACCCTCGCATGACCGAGCGGGGGCGCAGCTGATGGCGAAGCGCTTCTGGCTATTCAGCCTGTTCGGTGGCGTGTGGCGCGGCCTCGACGGTCTACGTCGCTTCGTCCACCTGATGTTGATGCTCGCCGTGCTGGCCATCGGCGTGGTGGCCCTGGTGGACACCCCGCCCGGGGTCATGAGTCCCGGCGCGCTGGTGTTGGCGCCCGTCGGCAACCTCGTCGATCAGCTCGACGGGGATGCGGCCACCCGCGCCTGGCAGGAGTTCCTCGGCTCGCGCGTCGACCAGACGCTCACGCGCGATCTCATCGAGTCGATCGACTACGGCGCGCGGGACCCCCGCATCAACGCCCTGGTGTTGCAGCTCGGCGCCATGGGCGGCGCCGGCATGGCGACCCTGCGCGACGTCGCCGACGCCATCGAGCGCTTCAAGCGCAGCGGCAAGCCGGTGGTGGCGATCGGTGACAACTACACCCAGGGGCAGTACTACCTGGCGTCCTTCGCGGACGACATCCTCATGCACCCCGAGGGCGTGGTGTTCCTGCAGGGCTTTGGCGCCTATCGCACGTACTACAAGGCGGCGCAGGAGAAGTTCCTGGTCGACGTGAACGTCTTCAAGGTGGGCGAGTACAAGTCCTTCGTCGAGCCCTACCTGCGCGATGACATGTCGCCCGAGGCGCGGGAGAACGCCCTCGAGTGGCTGAGCGGCCTGTGGGAGATCTACCAGGCGGACGTGACCGGCGCCCGAGCCATGGACAGCACGCTCATCGATCGCTACACCCAGGAGCTCCCCCGCCTGCTCGAGGAGGCGGACGGCGACTTCGCCAGCCTGGCCCTGTCCATGTCCCTAGTGGACAAGCTGACGACGCGCTCGCAGATGGACGCGCACCTGATCGAGATCACGGGTGTGGATCCGCGGGACAAGGGTTGGCGCGGCACCTATCACCAGAACTACCTCGCCGCGCGGCGCAACGAGTCGCCGCAGCGCGATCGGCCTGCGCGGGTGGGTGTGGTCGTGGCCAAGGGCGATATCGTCGACGGGACGCAGCCGCCGGGGATGATCGGCGGCGATTCGACCGCAGCGCTCCTGCGGCGGGCGCGCCTGGACGAGGCCGTGAAGGCTGTGGTGCTGCGGGTGGACAGCGGCGGCGGTAGCGCCTTCGCCTCGGAGATCATCGCCGAGCAGGTGCGCGAGCTGCGCGCGGCGGGTAAGCCGGTGGTGGTGTCCATGGGCAACACCGCGGCGTCCGGCGGCTACTGGATCAGCATGGACGCGGATGAGATCTACGCGAGCCCCGTCACGATCACGGGGTCGATCGGCATCGGCGCCGTGTTCCCCACCTTCGAGCGCGGCCTCGACTGGCTCGGGGTGCACGTGGACGGTGTCGGCACCACGCCGTGGGCCGGGGCGCTGCGACCAGACCGCAGCCTCAACGAAGAATCCCGTCAGGTGCTGCAGCGCTCGATCGAGAACGGCTACGCGGACTTCATCGGCCGCGTGGCCAACGCCCGTCAGCTGCCTTTGGCCGACGTGGACGCGGCGGCGCGGGGCCGCGTGTGGCTCGGCGCGGCGGCGCTCGACCTGGAACTCGTCGATGGCATGGGAAGCCTGCAAGAGGCGATCGGCGCGGCGGCGCGTCGGGCGGAGATCGCCGATGACTTCAGCGTGACCTACGTGGGGCAGGAGATCGGCATTCGCGAGGCCTTGATCATGCAGTTCACGCGTGCTGGCACGCGCCTGTCGACTCGCTTGGGGCTGCGCGTGCGCGAGGTGTTGGAGCTGCCGCCGATGCGTCGCGACGCCAGCGGGTTTGCCGTGCAGCTGGATCGGGTCACGGAGCAGCTACGCAGCGATTGGGAGCGCATGCAGCAGTGGAACGACCCGCGCGGCATCTACCTCTACTGCCACTGTAACCCCAGCCTATGAGTGAGGATCGCCAGGCTCTGCTGCGCGAACTGAGTATCGAGCGTGCGGAGCCTGCCCGTGGAGGTAACGGGGGCGGGGGCCTTTCCCTTTGGGTGGTGTTCGCGCTCATGCTGCTGGCGGGCGCCGTCGGGGCGGCGGCCAGCTGGTGGCTGAACCGTGCGCCCGCGCCGGTGACCGTGCGCGTGGCGCAGGTCGAGCGACTCGGCGATGGCAGTGGGAGCGCCGCGCCCCGTGATCCCAGTGAGTCCGTGCTCGATGCCACCGGCTACGTGACGGCACGACGCCAGGCCACCGTGTCCTCGGAGGTCACGGGCCGGGTGGTGGAAGTGCTGGTCGAGGAGGGCATGGCCGTTGAGGAGGGGCAGCTGCTGGCCCGCCTGGACGACACCCTGCTGGTGGCCGCGGTCGAGCTGGCTCAGGCCCAGCTCGGGGCGAGCCAAGCGTCCCTCGAAGAGACGCGCGCCCAGCTGCGCGAGGCGCAGCGCAACCTCACCCGCATCAAGGACCTCCAGGGACGCGGCCTCGCCAGCGACCAGGAACTCGACGCAGCCCTCGCCGATGAGGACACCTTCGCCGCTCGCCTGACGCGCCAGCAGCGTGACGTGGAGGTCTCGGCCAAGTCCCTCGCGGTGCAGGAGCGCCAGCTCGAGGACATGCGCATCGTGGCGCCCTTCGCCGGGGTGGTGATCGACAAGGCCGCCCAGCCCGGCGAGATGATCTCGCCCGTCTCGGCTGGCGGAGGCTTCACCCGCACCGGCATCTGCACCCTGGTGGATATGGACTCGCTGGAGGTGGAGGTGGACGTCAACGAGTCGTTCCTCGGCCGCGTGAGCGCGGGGCAGCCGGTGACCGCCACCCTGAACTCCTATCCGGACTGGCGTATCCCGGCGGAAGTCATCACGATCATTCCGGCGGCCGATCGCAATCGCGCCACCGTGCGCGTGCGCATTCGCCTGCTCGAACGCGACGCGCGCATCCTGCCCGACATGGGTGCGCGGGTCGCGTTCCTCGCGAGCCAGCAAGCGCAGACGGCGCAGCAGAGCGAGGCGAACGCGGAAACCGAAGAGGACGTGAGGCCCGGCCTGTACGTGCCGAGCGATGCCATTTTCCGTGATGGCACCCGCGCCGTGGCCTACGTGGTCGTGGGCGCGCAGGCGCAGGCGCGCGAGCTGCGCGTCGGCGAGACCCGTGGCGAGCGGCGACGCGTGCTCGGCGGCGTGGAAGCAGGCGAGCAGGTGGTGGTGGGCGTCGACGAGGCACTGGTGCGCGCCCTGGACAGCGGGGCAAGCGTGGTAGTGGCGAACCCCTAGTGGCGGTTAAGGAGGATCAGCGTGAGCAGCAGTAGCGAATCGGTGGTGTCGATCGATGCCGGAGGTCGAGGCGGGCGATCACCGTCGGACGGAGCCCTCGGCGATGCGATCGTGAGCTTGCGGGAGGTGGGCAAGGCCTACCGGCGAGGTCGCCAGGAAGTCTCCGTGCTGCAGGGCCTGGAGCTCGACATCGCGCGGGGCGACTTCATCGCGCTGATGGGCCCTTCCGGCTCGGGTAAATCGACCCTATTGAATCTTATCGGTGGCCTCGATCGACCCTCGCGCGGGTCCGTCACGGTAGACGAGCAACGCATCGACCTGATGAAGGGCGCACAGCTCGCCCGCTGGCGCGCGGACAACGTCGGCTTCATCTTCCAGTTCTACAACTTGATGCCGGTGCTGTCGGCCCAGCGCAACGTGGAGCTGCCGCTGCTGCTGCAGAAGATGTCGGGCAAGGAGCGGCGCCGGCGCGCGCATACCGCGCTCGAGATCGTCGCCCTCACGGAGCGGGCCAAGCATCGACCGGCGGAACTCTCGGGTGGCCAGCAGCAGCGCGTCGCCATCGCGCGAGCCCTGGTGACCGACCCGAAGCTGCTCATCTGCGACGAGCCCACCGGTGACCTCGACCGCGCCACCGCCGATGAGATCCTGGGCCTGCTGCGAACCCTCAACGAGGAGTTCGGCAAGACCATCATCATGGTGACCCACGATCACAAGGCGGCGGAGCAGGCACGCCACACGCTGCACCTGGATAAGGGGCAGCTGCTGGCGGAGTCGCAGGCGTGAAGTTCTTCGGCCTGATCCTCGCGGGCGTGTTTCGCTACCCCGTGCGGGCGCTGCTCACCCTGGGATCGCTCTTCGCTGCGTTCTTCCTGTTCGGGGTGCTGCAAGCGGTGAACACGGCGTTCACGGCGGGCGTCGGCATCGACGGGGCCGACCGCATGATCACCACGGGCCGCTATTCGATCATCGATCTGATGCCGGTGTCCCACCAAGCGCGGATCGCGGCCGTGGAGGGGGTGTCGGGGGTCACGCATTCCACCTGGTTCGGTGGCGTCTACCAGGACAAGAGCAACTTCTTCGCGAAGTTCCCGGTGGATCCCGAAGGCTACTTCGAGCTCTACGACGAGGCCATCATCAGCGAGGAGGCGAAGACCGCCTTCCGCAACCAGCGCAGCGGTGTGCTGGTGACACGCGATCTGGCCGAGAAATTCGACTGGACCGTGGGGCAACGCATTCCCATCATCGGCGACATCTGGCGCACGCCGGACAACGAGCCGTGGTTGTTCGATCTGGTCGGCACCTTCGAGTGGCCCAGGGGCAGCACCAACGGGCCGTTGATGCTGATCAACTACAACTACTTCGATGAGGTGCGCGGCGATGGCGCGCGCGGCCTCGTCGGCTGGTTCATCTCGCGGATGGACGACCCGCAGGTGGCAGAGGATACGGCGGCGTCCATCGACCAGGTGTTCCTCAATAGCGACAACGAGACGAAGACGGCGACTGAGCGTGACTTTCAGCTGAGCTTCGCTCGTCAGCTGGGCAACATCGGCGTGATCGTCTCGGCGATCCTCGGCGCGGTGTTTTTCACCATCGTGCTGCTCACGGCGAACACGATGGGGCAGTCCGTGCGCGAGCGCACGTCGGAGTTTGCGGTACTGAAGACCCTTGGCTTCACCAACGGTGGCGTGCTGGGGCTGGTGTTGACCGAGTCCGTGCTGATCGCCTTGTTGGGTGGCGGGGCCGGGCTGTTGGTCGCGATCGCGCTGGCGCCGTTCGTGGGCCAGGCCCTGGCCGGCGTGTTGCCCGGGTTCGCCCTCACCACCGAGTCGGTGCTGCTGGGGCTCGGGTTGACCGTGTTGCTAGGCCTTGGCGTGGGGCTGCTGCCCTCGCTGCGGGCGATGCGCCTGTCGATCGTCGACGCCCTGGGAGGTCGCTGAGCTATGGACAGCTTACTGGCTGTGGTCTGGATGAACCTGCGCAGCATTCCTTCGCGCCTCGGGTCCTCGTTGGTGATCGTGGTGGGCGTCGCCGGCGTGGTCGGGGTGTTGACGGCCTTGCTCTCCCTCGCGGTGGGCTTCAGCGCCACCATGAAAGGGGCGGGCAGTGATGACCGGGTGTTGGTGCTGCAGAACAGTTCGACGACGGAGCTCACGAGTGGCCTGTCGCAGGAAGAGTTGGATGTGATCTCCAGCGCGCCCGGCGTGGCGCGGGACAGCGATGGGCGCCCCCTGGTCAGCGCCGAGGTGCTGGTGGTGGCCGACGTGCCCAAGCAGGCGAGCGACTCCACGGCTAACCTCTCCGTTCGTGGGGTGGGCGAGAGCGGGCCCATACTGCGCGATAGCTTCGAGATCGTGGAGGGACGCATGTTCGCCAGCGGTCGCGCGGAGATGATCGCGGGGCGCTCCGTGTCCGGACAGTTTCAGAACCTGGCCGTGGGGGATGTGCTGAAGGCGCGTAACTCCGACTGGGAGGTGGTGGGCATCTTCAGCACCGGCGGTGACGCCTTCGAGTCGGAGGTGTGGGTGGACGCGCCCGTCGCCCAGTCGGCCTTCCGGCGCGGCAACAGCTACCAGTCCGTGCGCGTGCAACTCGAGGACGCCGCGGCCTTCGACGGCTATAAGCAGGCCCTCGACGACGATGATCGCCTGCGCGTCGACGTCTTCCGCGAGTCCACCTACTACCAGGAGCAGAGTTCGGCCAACACGGGACTGTTCACTGCCTTCGGTGTGGTGGTGGGCGCGATCATGGCCTTCGGTGCCATCTTCGGCGCGCTCAACACCATGTACACGGCGGTGTCGACGCGCACGGTGGAGATCGCGACGCTGCGCGCCCTCGGCTTCGGGTCGGGCGCGGTGATCATGTCCGTCATGGTGGAAGCGTTGGTGCTGGCGCTGTTGGGCGGTGTGATCGGTGCCGCGATCGCGTACGTGCTCTTCGACGGCTTCACGGTCTCGACCTTGAACAACAGCACCTTCAGCCAGGTGGCCTTCGCCTTCGCGGTAACGCCCAAGCTGCTGGCGATCGGCCTGATACTCGCCCTGGGACTCGGCTTCATCGGTGGGTTCCTCCCCGCCCTGCGCGCCGCCAGCCTGCCCGTGACCGACGCCCTGCGCGAGCGCTAGCGCTCGCGCATCCAGGCGGTAGCTCATGTGGCTGGGAATCCTGCTGGTCGTGCTCTGGATCGGCTTGGCCTGGGTGGTGTTCTACGACCTCCGAGACCTCGCCCGCTTGCTGCGCCTGGCCAGGGAGTACTCGTCTGAGCCCAGCCTGAGCGCTCCGGCCGACCGACCGACGGTGGACGTCGTCATCCCCATCTACAACATGGGCGACTCCGTGGGCGAGACGCTGAGTTCCATCGAACGCTCGAGCTATCAAGCACGTCAGGTGATCGTGGTGGACGACGGGTCGACGGATGGGCGCACCTGGCCGGCCCTGCAGGCGTTGGCCGAGCGCATTGACGTGCTCGCGCAGATCGAGCACGGGGGCAAGGCAGCGGCCGCCAATCACGGTGCGAGGCTCGGGGAAGGCGAGGTGCTGCTGTTTCTGGATGCGGACAGCTACGTGAGCGAAGACTTCATCGAGCGCACGTTGGCTGTGTTCGAGGCCCATCCCGAGGTAGGTGCGATCGACTACGTGCAGCGCGTGTCGAACCCCGAGGAGAGCTTCTGGACCCGCCAGGCCACCTTCGAGCGCGCGCTGTTGGCCCTGCAGCCGGACAACTTCGGCGCCCTGTTCGCCATGCGTCGCGAGGTCTTCGAGGGCTTCCCGTTCCGCGACGGGCTCTCGCCCCAGTTCGATATCAACGCCCGCCTGCGCCAGGCGGGTTTGCTGCGGATCGACCCGCAGGCGCTGGTGTTCTCCGAGGAACCGCGGGATCTCGGCCTGACCTTCCGCCGCAAACGTCGCTGGACCTACGGATTCCTGGAGGCACAGGCGCGCCAGGGGCGCGGCCTCGACTACCACCTCCTGGTGCCGTTCGCCGACCTCGCGTTTCTCGCGACCCTGCCGTTGGCCCTGCTATGGCCGGCGCTGCTGCCGTTCGCCCCGGTGCTCTACGCCGTGTGGACCGTGAAGTCGTTGCTCCTGGCCAAGCCCTTGGGGCTCTCGCGGCGTGATGCGCTCGGCTACGGCGTGTACATGGCGGTGGTCAACGCAGCGGTGGCGGCCGGTACCATCGCCTTCAGGGCCAAGCGTCAGGTGGTGTGGCGGTGAGGGCGGTCGGGTCAGGCCAGGTGGGCGGCGATGTCTGCGGCGAGGGTGCGGTAGGCCGCCTCGTCGGCCAGCGGCTGGGGCTCGTCGACGGGCCAGGGCGGTCCGCCCCAGTTGGGGTCGTCCTCGCGGCGGGGGATCACGTGCCAGTGCACGTGGGCGACCACGTTGCCGAGCAGCGCCTGGTTCATGCGATGGGCGCGTCCCACGGTGGCGACGGCGCGCGAGAGGCGACGCATGTCCTCGCCGAAGGCCGCGAATTCCGCGGCGCTGAGGGCATCGATGCTCTCCTCGTGGCGGTCGAAGATCAGCACGGCGCGGCCGCGGTAGCGCTGATCGACGTTGAGGATGGCGAGGCCGCTCGGCAGGCGAGCGATGGCGGCGGGGTGGTCCAGGCCCTGGCGGAGGAGGTCGCAGAAGGGGCAGGCGTCGGCGGTGGAGCTCATCCGGGGACCCTAGCACGCGGGAGGCGGCGATGAGTGCCGGTGGCAAGCGTCGCTACGAACACGTGTTCGTGCTGTGCACGGGCCGATGCGGGTCGCTGACCTTCGCCCATGCCTGCGAGGTCTCCATCGACAACTACACGAGCGGCCACGAGACACGCCTCGCCGAGGCGGGCGCCGAGCGCCTGGCTTTCCCCGCCGGCCACATCGAGATCGACAACCGCCTGAGCTTCTTCCTAGGCCGTCTGCACGAACGCTTCGGTGAGGCAGCTTGCTACGTTCACCTGCAGCGTGACCCGGCAGCCACCGCCCGCAGCTACGCGCGGCGCCGTGCCCTGGGGTTCCTGCTCCACGCGTGGACACGGGGCGTCTACGTGGGGCTCGAGGATGCGCCGGACTTCGAGGCGATGGCGTTGGATCTGGTGACGACGGTTAACGCCAACATCAGGTTGTTTCTTCAGGGCAAGCCGCACCAGCTGGCCGTGCACCTGGAGAACGCGGCGGAGGACTTCGGCCGCTTTCGCGAGCGCATCGGTGCGGCGGGCTCGTCGGCGCTCGCCGACGAGGCCTGGTCGCGCCCCCTGAACGCGTCGTTGGCGACCAGCGCGGCTGCCGCGGTGGCGGTGCCGGCCGATCGTCCTGCGATCGTGCCCGCCTTCGCGCCCAACGCGCCGCTGCCGGAGGCCGTGCGAGCGCAGATGCACGAGCGCTTGGACGGGCAAGCTGCCCAGGTGTCGGCGACCGGGCGGGAGGGTAGCCTCGAGGCTCAGCTGCAGGCGATTCGGGCGGACTTCGCCGGGGCATCGGCCCTCTGCCTGGCGGCGGCCGAGCTCGTGGTGCACCTGCGCCGGGGCGTGGACCTGGAGGGCTCTCGAGGCGCGTTGTTCGCCCTGACCCACCACCCGGAGACGGCGGACTTCCTGGCCCGCGAGCTCAGCCTGCGTTGGCTGGTCTCGGTGCTCGACAGCTACGCCGACCACGCGCCCGGCACGGAAGCGGCCGGGGCGATGGCACTCTCGGTGCTGGTGAACACGATCAAGCTGGCGGAGACCGAGCGGCTTATCGTGAGCGATCCGGCGCACGACGACACCCGCCGCGCGCAGCTCGCGGCGCGCTTCCCAACGCCGTTATTCGGTGGCGTGAACGCCTTCCGCCTCGAATCGGGCGACATGGTGCGCAACCTCTTCGCGCGCCTGGAGACGGTGCTCCAGGACGAACCCTTCCTCATCGCCGCCTTCGCGCGCGTGCGCCGGGAGCTGCGCACGCAACCTAATCTGCTCAGTCGCCTGGCGACGTACCACCCAGCGTTGTTCTAAACCTCGCCGGCGCGGGCCGCGCGGGTCATGTGCTCGGCCGCACGGAAGGCCAGGGCCTGGATCGTCATGGTGGGTTGACCGCGACCCGAGGTGACGAAGTTGCTGCCATCGACCACGAACAGGTTGGGCACCTCGTGGGCGCGGTGGTAACGGTCGACCACGGAGCTGTTCGGGTCGTTGCCCATGCGGCAGGTGCCGAGCAGGTGGGGGCCCCCGGTGGATGGTGTGACCTCGTCGCGCCAGAGGCGCTCGGCGCCCGCCGCCTCGAGGATGGCGACGGCCTGGTCCTGCATGAAGCGGGCGGTGGCGAGGTCGTCCGGATGGTCCTCGTAGGTGACGCGCACGGCGGGGCGACCGAAGACGTCCTTCACCTCGGGGTCGAGGCTGATGCTGTTGCGCTCCATGGCGAGGGACGTGCAGTTGCCGAGCACGCTCATGTTGCGGGTGAAGTAGCGTTCCATGAGGCGCTTGTACTCGGCGCCCCAGGTGGGCAGGCCCGGCGCGATGCCGCCCATGGCGAAGAGGATGGGCCAGGAGTTCACGAGGGGGCGGGCGTCGATGCCGCCGCCGCCGTAGAAGCCGCGCTTGGTGTCCGTCTCGTAGAAGTCCATGACGATGCGCGTGCACTGCACGCTCTTGAACTCGTTGAGCGGCTCTTCGAACCAGGCGTGGGTGGCGGAGTGGGCGTTGAACATGAGGTTCTTGCCGACCATGCCGCTGCCGTTGGCCATGCCGTCGGGGTGCTTGGCGCTCTGGGACAGCAGGAGCAGGCGGGCGGACTCGGCACCGTTGGCGCTGAGCACGGCGGCACGCGTGCGCTGGGCCTGCTCGACGCCGTTCTCATCGAGGTACACCACGTCGCGGATGCGGCCGCGATCATCGTGTTCCAGGCGCATCACCGTACAGCCCGTGCGGATCTCGCAGCGGCCGGTGGCCTCGGCCTGGGGGATCATGGCGGCGAGGGTGGAGGACTTGGCATTCATCTCGCAGCCGAAGCCGAGGCAGAAGCCGCAGTGGATGCAGGCGGGGCGGCCGTTGTGGGGCTTTGACAGGATCGCCATGGGCGCGACCTGCGGATGTAGCCCTAAGGCCTTGGCGCCGCGCTCGAGGATGGCCCCGGAGGACTTGATCGGCAGCGGCGGCACGGGATAGGGCCGGGAACGCGGCGCGTCGAAGGGCCCTGGTGCGCCGGACACGCCGATCTCCCAATCGACGCGCGTGTAGTAGGGCTCGAGCTCTTCGTAGGTGAGGGGCCAGTCGGCGAAGCTGGTGCCTTCGATCTCACCTAAGAGGGATCTTTCCTTGAAGTCGACGGGGCGAAAGCGCCAGTAGTTGCCGGTGAAGTGGACGCTGGAGCCGCCCACGCCTGCGGCGTACCAGGCGGGCGGCAGGCCGGAGCCCTGCGGCGGCACCTCGGCCTTGAGTTCGGGGCGGGCGCGGAAGGTTTGCGGGTGGTCGTTCGGGTTCAGCGACAGCTCACCCTGCATCACCACGCCGATCTCATCGTGGGTGAAGTCCTGCGCCTTGCGGTAGGGGCCCTGCTCGAGGACGACGACGTTGAAGCCGGCCACGGAGAGTTCGCGCGCCATGACGCCGCCGGCGGCGCCGGAGCCGATGACGACGAAGTCCACCGCCTCACGGGTGGGATAGGTGGGATTAGCGGCCATGGTGGTGCTTCTTATCGGTCGAGGACTGAGCCGGCGCGTTGGCCTGGGCGTGGTGGGGCGCGTCGTAGTGGCCGAAGGGGGGGAACCACACGTGGCGCGGGTCGAAGCCGAGCAAGGCCCAGCCGAGCTGGTTGCGGTTACCGCCGTAGGAGGGCAGGGCGAACATGCCGCAGATGGTCATGAAGCGCAGGGTCTGGAACAGGGGGCCCGACTCGATCTCGCCGAGGAGGGTGTCCTGGGCGTCGGCGTCGAGGAGGTGGAAGTGCTCGGCGCCGAAGCGTTCCTTCACCGTGGCGTTGAGGCCGGCCAAGGCCGGGCGGAGCATCTGCTCGACGCCGGCCATCCAGCCGCCGATGGCCGCGTCCATGTAATAGATGACGCCGACCTCGCGCGCGCCCGGGGTGTCCGTGGCGGGCACGATGCGGGCGGCGATGGCTTCGAAGTCCGCGGCTTCGGCGGGCCCCAGGTGCGCGAGGGGCTGCTGCTTGTCTCGGGCCTCGGCCGCGTGTTCGGCGGCCTCGAGGGCCAGGGGCCATTGGGCGGCGAGCCAGCTAGCGCTGACGGCGCCGGTGCCGGTGTGCAGGAAGCGACGCCGGGACTGGTCCGTTTGCATAAGGCGAGAATCCGTCGTGGTTCGGGCAAGATTAGCTCAACTTAACCGGGCCCGGTGGCCTTGAGAAGAGCCTTTTCTTCGCTCGCGTGCTAACCAGGTGCGCGTTCGTTGCATCGAAGGGTCCATGGAACAGCCAGAAGCCCAACTTGCCCGGCGTGCTGCCGAGGGTGATGAGCATGCCTTCCGCATGCTCGTGAACGGCCATGCGCCGCGGGTGTACCAGGTGTGCCTGCGCATCACGGGCGACGCACACCGGGCCGAAGACGCCATGCAAGAGGCGTTTCTGAGCGCACACAAGGCCCTGGGGGCCTTCGAGGAGCGCAGTCGCTTCTCCACCTGGCTGCATCGCATCGCCGTCAACGCGGCCCTGCAGCTGGTCCGGCGCGAGCGCACCTGGGACGAGCGGCGAGCGCAACCGATGCCAATGGCCGATAACGTGGCCCTGGACCCCCTGGACACGGTGGCGGCGGACGGCGTGGCCGACCCCGAACGCGAGGTGGCCAGCGAACTCGCCGGCGAGGCGACGGCACGGGCCCTGCACCAGCTCTCGGGCCTCGAACGCCTCGCCTTCGTGTTGCGTCACTTCGAACAGATGGCCGTGCGCGAGGTGGCCGAACAGCTGGCCATCAGCGAGAGCTCGGTCAAGCAAGCGGTGCTGCGCGCGGTGCGCAAGCTGCGCGTGTCGCTTGCGGACCATCAGGAGTTGGCAAGCCATGCCTGATCAACCCCCCCGGAACGACCCAGCGATGAACGGTCCGACGATGGACGACGACGAACTCATCCTCTATTTCTACGACGAGCTCCCCGCCGAGCGCCGCCAGCAGGTGCGCGCGCAGTTGCTCGACCCCGCCCTGCGCGCCCGCTACGACGCCCTGTGCGCCGACCTCAGCACGGTGGAGCAGCGCTGGGAGGCGTACGAAGGTGCCGAAGTGCCCGAGGACATCGCGAGCCGAGCGTGGGAGGGCGTCGCGGCCAAGCTGCAGCCCGAGGCGCCGGCCCCCGAGACGAGTGGGGCGAGTCCGGCGCCGGAGCCCTCGGCCACGGAGGCGCCACGGCAGGCGCTGTGGATGGCCCTCGCGGCGAGCCTGCTGATCGCCGTCGCCACCGTGTCCTTCCAGGCCGGTCAGCGCAGCGTGCTGCCCGATCCGTCGGGCACCCTGGCGGACGTGCCCACCGAGGGCGCCCCGGGCGCGCAGACCCAGGTCTCTCAAGTGCGTGAGCGCGTGTTGCTGGCGCAGGTGCAACGTCACCTGGGGGCCAGTGAGCGCTTGCTGGTGGACGTGTCCAACGCGTCGGCGCTGCAGGCCAGCGCCCTCGGCGGCACCCTGGGGATGACCGACGAGGCCCTCGAGGCCGAGCGCCAGTGGGCGCGCACATTGCTCACGGCGAACCGCTTGTACCGCTTCGCCGCCGAACGGGCGGGTCAGGATCGCCTCAGCGATCTGCTAGGTGACCTCGAGCCCATTCTCATCGATTTGGCTAACGGCCGGGGTGGCGCCTCGCCGCAGTACGTGGACGCGCTGCGCGAGAGCATCGCGACGCGCGAGCTGCTGCCGCGCGTGCGCGCCCAGCAAGCGGATGGCGCGCGTGCGCTGTCACCCCTCGAATTCTCGCAGGAGGAAGCATCATGAAGACCTTGGGATCGACCCGATCGCTGGCGGCTGCCGTCGCCCTCGCCGTGGGCGCACTGCCGCTCGTGGCCCTACACGCGCAGCCCAGCCCCGAGAGCGAAGCGCTGCAGGAGGAGCGTGCCGAGATCGAGCGCGAGGTGCGGGAGATCGAGCGCCAGGTGCGCGAAGAGGCGCGCGAGCGAGCGCGGGAAGAGCGCGAACGGGCTCGCGAGGCGCGCGATCAGGCGCGCGAGCAGGCGCGGGCCGAGCGGGAGCGTCGCCAGGCCTTCGACGAGGCCCTGCGCGAGGCGCGTCGCGCCCTCGACGAGGGTCGCCTCGACGTGGCGCGGGAGCGCTTCCGCGCGCTGAGCGAGATGGAGGAGCTGAGTTCGGGGGCGCCCCTGTACTGGCTCGCCTACGTGGACGCGGAGAGCGGGCGCATCAGCGATGCCCTGGAGTCGCTGAGCGATTTCTTCCAGCGCTTCCCGCGCGATGTCTTCTTCGACGACGCGATCGCCCTGCGGGTGGAGCTGGCGCGCAAGGCGGGCGATGTGCCGGCGCCACCGAAGCCTCCGAAATCGCCCCAAGGCCCGTCCGAGGTGCTGCGTAACCTCGGGTTGGGCGAGGCCTTCGATGAGGTCATGAACGAGCTTGCCGACCTCAACATCGGCACGGAGATCGAGGAGGCCCTGGCCGAGGCGATCGAGATCTTCGAGGACAGTTGGGAGGAGGCGTGGACCGAGGAGGAGGCGATCACCGTCGAGGAGGAGCTGCAGCTGCTGGCCCTCGACGGGCTGCTGGAGACCAACCCCGATCGCGCCGTGAGCTACCTACGGCAATTCATCACCGGTGAGGGCAGTGGCCCGGCGCGGCGCCAGGCGCTCACCTTGCTGAGTCGTACGGATCACCCGGACACCTCGGCGATTCTCCTCGAGGTGGTGCGCAGCGCAGACGATGAGGAACTGCAGCGCGAAGCCCTGCGCCTGCTGGGCCTCTCGGAGGGCCCCGCCGCCGGGGCGCAGGCGCTGCTCGGTGTGTACGAGGAGCTGCAAGACGAGCACTTGCGTCGCGCCGCGATCGAGGGGCTGATGCTGAGCGAGGACGTGGATGGCTTGCTGACCGTGTTCCGCCAGGAGCCGTCAGCGGACCTGCGGGCGCACGTGGTGCGCCACCTCGGCATGCTCGGGGCGCTGGATTCCCTGCGCACGCTCTACCGCGACGAGGACTCGCCGCGCGTGCAAGCCGCCATCCTCGATGGCTTCGCCCTCGCCGGCGACGCGCAGATGCTGATCGACATCGCCTCCTTCAGCGATGACGAAGGGGTGGTGAAGCGCGCCGTGCGGGCGCTGGCGGTGGTGGGCAACACGCGGGAGACGGCGCAGGCTCTAGACGACCTGTTCGTGCGTTACCGCGGATCGCCCTCGGTGCAGCAGGTGATCGCCGACACGCTCGTCTCCATGGACGACGGCGACACGCTCGTGAGCCTGTATCGCCGGGCGGACGACACGCGGGAGCGGGCGCTGCTGGTGGAGCGGTTGCGGCTCGTGGGCGGCGATGCGGCCGAGGCCGTCTTCCTGGAGATCCTCGACGCCGGCTCCTAGCCTAGTGCCCTGTTCCGAACACGAAAGTGTGATGGACGTCTCGCGGGCGTCCATCTCGGCCTGCGGGCCTGTCGGGTCTTTGACGTAGTCGCAGGCAGGGGCGGCGAAATGGGCGCACGGTGGCCGCTATCTACGAGGATAGCGAGCGTCGAGGTTACCCATGCCGTCCCGCAGTCTGCTCACGATCATGATCATCGCCTTCGCGCTGAGCGCCGTGTGCGCCCTGGCCCTGGTGCAGGTCAGCCGCGATGGCAGCCAGGTGCTCGCCGTCCAACGTGCCGCCCAGCCGGTGCTCGCCCTGCAGGACGCCATGCTCCCCGGGCAGGTGGAAGCGCTTCGCGTCGATGCCCTCAGCGGTGTCCTGCGCGAGGTGGAGCGCGACGCTAGCAAATGCCTTGGCACCCTGTCGCCCACCACGCGGGTGTTGCTGCTGCCGCAGGGGCAGGGCCGCTTGCTGAACGGGCTCTGCGACGAGCGCGCCAGTGCCGCAGAGGCGCTCATCGCCCAGCTGCGCACCTTGCCCTCCGGCGAGATCACCCTCGGCACCTTAGCGCCCCGTGAGGTGGCGACGATCGGCGCTCAGGTGAGCCTGATCGGTGCCCTGACCCGACGCTACGACGCTGCCCTGGCGGGCGCCTACCAGGTGGCGCTCACGTCGCTTCTCTCCACCGTGCTCGCCCTGGGCGCCGCGGTGGTGATGGTGGCGGGGTTGTCGCTGCTGCGCATGTTGCGCGCGGTGGTGGCAGCGACGTCGGCGGCCTTGGCGCAGGTGCGCGAGGTGCCGGCCCTGGCCCTGGTCGGGCGCCGGGAACTGCGCACGACGCTCGATCGGGCCCTCGACGTGGGCACGCGCCGCGCGCCGGGGGAAGCCCCCTCCGTGCTCTACTTCTTTGCCCTGGAGCGCCCCGACTGGGCCCACGGCGACGACGGTGCAGACGAGCGCTGGCGCGAGGTCCTGAGCGCGGCTCAAGGTCATCTCGCGGCGCGCGTGCGCGGCGACGACATGGCCTGTGCCCTGGTCAGTGACGAGCTCGTGCTGCTGGCGCGGCGCGTGGCCGATCTCGACCAAGCGAAGCTGCTAGGTCAGCGCATCATGGATTGCCTCGACGTACCCTGCGACGTGGACGGCGAGCGCTACCAGCCCGACGTCCACGGCGGCTTCGCCCTCTACCCGGATCACGCCACCGACGCGGACGCCCTCGTGCGCGGCGCCGAGAAGGCGTTGCGCGAAGCTAAACGCCAGGGGCATCGCCAGCTCGTGTGCTTCAGCCACGAGGACGACGATCAAGCGCAGGTGGACGCGCGCGCCGCGATCGACGCGGAGTTGCCGCACGCGCTCGCCCGCGGTCAGCTATCGCTCGCCTACCAGCCGGTGGTGAACTTGCGCAAGCAGGGCGCCGAGAGTGTGGAGGCCCTGCTGCGCTGGCAGCACCCGACGCTCGGCGAGGTGTCGCCGAGCACGTTCATTCCCCTGGCCGAGCAGTCGAACCTGATCCTGCCCATCGGCGAGTGGGTGCTCACCGAAGCCCTGCGTCAGGTACGTGCCTGGCGGGGCGAGGGGCACGAGGGCGTGCGGGTGGCGGTGAACGTGAGCGTTCGCCAGTTGCTGGGCCAGGACGTGGCCGCGCTCGTGAGCGACACGCTGGCCCAGTTCGATCTCGGCGGCGATGCCTTGCTGCTGGAGGTGACCGAGGCGGTGCTCATGCAGGAGCGCGAGCGGGCCTGGAAGGCGCTGGCGCAGGTGCGCGAGATCGGCGTGCACGTGGCCATCGACGATGTGGGCACCGGCTACTCCTCGCTCGGCCAACTGGCCAGCCTGCCCCTCGACTAC
The DNA here is from genome assembly GCA_039815145.1 of Pseudomonadota bacterium. Taxonomy (NCBI): domain Bacteria; kingdom Pseudomonadati; phylum Pseudomonadota; species Pseudomonadota bacterium. The sequence goes on along the minus strand of JBCBZW010000043.1, from coordinate 8,179 downwards.
CTCAAAATCGACGGCTCCTTCATCAGCGGCGACGGCCTGCAGACGGACGCCCAGCGCGCGGTGATCCGTTCGGTGATCGGCCTTGCCGAGGGCCTTGGCGTGCAGGTGGTGGCCGAGGCGGTGGAGGACGAGACCGTCGCCGCGTACCTGGCCGACGCGGGCGTTCGCTTCGCCCAAGGGTTCCTGTTCTGCCACCCCGTGGCCGCCGACGAGGTGGACTGGGCGGCGAGCTACGCCGACAGCCTGCCCCAGGACGGCGATCCGGAGCGCCTGCTCAACGTCTGGTGAGCGGGCGTGACGCGCCCGCGTTGACTTCCCCTCCCGGCGCGCTACCGTGCGCGGATGGCTGACGAATCCGCGCGCCTGCGCGTCGACAAGTGGCTCTGGGCCGCTCGCTTCTTCAAGACCCGCTCCCTCGCCAGTGAGGCGGTGAGCGGTGGTCGCGTGCACGTGGAGCGCGAACGCGTGAAGTCCTCGCGCCCCGTGAAGGTGGGCGACCGGGTGATGATCTCGCGCGGGTCCACCATGATGGAAGTGGTGGTGGAGGCGATCAGCGAACGCCGCGGCAGCGCCACGGACGCGGCGAAGCTCTACTCGGAGACGGAGGAGAGTCGCGAGCGGCGCGAGCGGGAATCGGCGCAGCGTTCCCTGGCGCGGCAGCTCGTGGTGGCGCCGGAGCGGCGGCCGGACAAGAAGGAACGTCGGCAGCTGGCGCGCATCCGTCGCGGCGGCGAGTCGCCACCGGAATAGGCAGTCGTCATGCCGAGGCCAAGCACCCCGCAGATCGCGGTCGATGTGGTGATCGAACTCGTCGACCAGCCCGACCTTCCCATCGTGCTCATCGAACGCGCGCACCCACCGCCCGGATGGGCCCTACCGGGCGGGTTCGTCGACGTGGGGGAGACCCTCGAAGACGCTGCCCGCCGAGAGATGCGCGAGGAGACGGGGCTAGCCGTGCACCTTCACGCCTTGCTCGGTGTGTACTCCTCGCCGCAGCGCGATGCGCGGGGGCACACGGTGGGCGTGGTGTACGTGGGGACGGCGCACGGAGAGCCCGTGGGGGGCGATGATGCGGCCGTCGCGCGGGCCTTCGCACCGGGCGCGCCGCCGCCGCTGGTCTTCGATCACGACACCATCCTCGCGGACTATCTGGCCGTGCGCGATCGCCTCGATCGCACGGCTCGGGTGGCGCCACGCGCCGGCACCAGCCTGGCCGTTCCCGTGCGCTGATTCGCGCCACCAGCGGCCCCCTCGAAGGGACTGGCCGCGCACGCTTCTCCTGTACAATCCGCCTTTGCTCAGCGGCGGCCCCGAGGGCCCGCCGCGCCGCGTGATGCGAGCACGCCCAAGACGTGTAAGGAGACGACTATGGCAACCCGCGATCCCCTGACGCCGACGGCCCCGACGCCGTTCGTGCTGGGCGCCAACGCCCGGCCCTGGCCGAGCGTGCACGAGGCGCTGCGCGGCGAGTATCTGGCGGACGAGACGGAGTCCGTGCGCGCCCTGATCGCCCTCGCGCGCCCGGACGATGGGCTGCGCCGGGAGATCCGGGAGATCGCCATGCGCCTGGTGGAGGCCGTGCGTCGCACGCGGGGCTCCTACGGCGGCATCGATGCGTTCCTGCAGGAGTACGACCTTTCCTCGCAGGAGGGCATCCTCCTTATGTGCATCGCCGAGGCGCTGCTGCGCATCCCCGACGCCGACACGGCGGACAAGCTCATCGCCGAGAAGATCGGTGCTGGCAACTGGGCCGAGCACCTGGACGGGGAGAGCTCCACCTTCGTCAACGTGTCCACCTGGGGTCTGATGTTCACGGGCCGCCTGCTCGGTTCGGACACGGACGCCGTGGTGCGCGAGCCGCGCCAGCTCATCTCCCGCCTCGCCGGTCGCGTCGGCGAGCCCGTGGTGCGCCAGGCCATGCGTCAGGCGATGCGCATCATGGGCCACGAATTCGTGATGGGGCGCACCATCGGCGATGCGCTAAAGCGTGCGCGCAGCCGCGACAACGCCGCCTATCGCTACTCCTACGACATGCTCGGCGAGGCTGCGCTTACCGCCGAGGACGCCAGCCGCTACTTCGATGCCTACGCCGGCGCCATCGAGGCTATCAGTCGCGCCAAGGAGGCGGGGCAGAGCGAGATCACCGCACCTAGCATTTCCGTCAAGCTCTCCGCCTTGCATCCGCGCCTCGAACTCGCCCAGCGCGAGCGCGTGCTCGCCGAGCTCACGCCGCGGGTGCAGTCCCTCGCCGAGCAAGCGCGCGACGGCGGCATCGGCCTGTGTATCGACGCGGAGGAGGCCGAGCGCCTGGAGCTGCAGCTCGAGGTGTTCGAGCGCGTGTTCCGCGAGCCAGCCTTGAACGGATGGAACGGCTTCGGCCTCGCCCTGCAGGCCTATCAGAAGCGTGCGCTTAAGGGCGTCGGTTGGCTGGAAGCCCTCGCTGCTTCCCAGGGGCGGATGATCCCCGTGCGCCTGGTGAAGGGCGCCTACTGGGATACGGAGATCAAGCGCGCTCAGGAGCGTGGTCTCGACGGCTACCCCGTGTTCACGCGCAAGGCCTCGACGGACGTCAGCTACCTCGCCTGCGCGCGGCGCCTGCTCCTCGAGAGCCCGCACCTCTACCCGCAGTTCGCTACGCACAACGCGCACACGCTCGCCAGCGTCTACTGCATCGCCAAGTCACGCCCCGGCGCGCCCACCGACGGCTACGAGTTCCAGCGCCTGCACGGCATGGGCGAGGAGCTCTACCAGGAGGTGATCGGCGAGGATCAGTTGAACGTGCCGTGCCGCGTGTACGCGCCCGTCGGCAGCCACGCGGATCTCTTGCCCTACCTCGTACGACGGCTGCTCGAGAACGGCGCCAATACGTCCTTCGTCAACCGCATCGTGGACGAGCAGGCGCCGGTGGATGAGATCATCGCCGAGCCCGTGGACGTGATCGAGGCCGCGCGCACGATCCCGCACCCGCGGATCCACCTGCCCGAGGCCATGTTCCCCGATCGGCGCAACGCGCCCGGCATCAACCTCCACGACCCCGAGGCGCTCGGCCGCCTCGCCGAGGAGATGAGCGCCTCGATGGCCGGCGACACGCGGGAAGCGCCCGCCCTGGTCGACGGCCAGCCCGTGGGCACGCGCGAGGTCGACTCCACCGACCCCAGCGACGCACGGCGAGTGATCGGTCAAGTGCACTTCGCCGACGAGGCCGCCGCCGACCGCGCCCTGGAAGTCGCCCATCGCGCCCAGCCCGAGTGGGACCGCACGCCCGCCGAAGAGCGAGCTGCCATTCTCGAGCGCGTCGCCGACGCCTTCGTCGAGCACCGCGGCGAGCTCCTCGCCCTGTGCGTGCGCGAGGCCGGCAAGACCATCCCCGACGCCATCGCCGAGTGGCGCGAGGCGATCGATTTCCTTCGCTTCTACGCCGCCCAGGCGCGGCGCGAGTTCTCCGCGCCTACCGTGTTGCCCGGGCCCACGGGCGAGAAGAACACGCTGCGCCTGACCGGGCGGGGCGTGTTCGTCTGCATCAGCCCGTGGAACTTCCCGCTCGCGATCTTCACCGGCCAGGTCGCCGCTGCGCTGGCCGCCGGCAACGCCGTGATCGCCAAGCCCGCGGAATCCACCTCGCTGGTCGCAGCACGCGCGACCGAGCTCATGTACGAGTGTGGCGTGCCGCACGCCGTGCTCGCGTTCCTGCCCGGCGAGGGGCGGGTAGTCGGCGCGCGACTCACGCAGGATCCTCGCGTGGACGGTGTCGCGTTCACCGGTTCCACGCAGACGGCCTGGGGCATCTCCCGGGCCCTCGCCGCGCGCGATGCGCCCATCGCCTCGCTGATCGCCGAGACCGGCGGGCAGAACGGCATGCTCGTCGACAGCTCCGCGCTGCCCGAGCAGGTGGTGTTGGACGTGGTGCAAAGCGCCTTCAACAGCGCCGGTCAGCGCTGCTCCGCCCTGCGCGTGCTCGCCCTGCAGAAGGAAATCGCGCCGCGGGTGCTCGAGCTGCTCGAGGGCTACACGCAGGAACTCGTGATGGGCGATCCCGGCCTGCTCTCCACCGACGTCGGCCCCGCCATCGACCGCAACGCCCAGCAGATGTTGTGCGGGCACATCGATCGCTTCGCCGCCGCCCGGCGCGTGCTCTTCCGCCGCCGCCCCGGCGCCGCCGTCGAGCACGGCCACTACGTCGGCCCCGCCACGCTGCAGATCGAGAGCATCAGCGAGCTCGAGCGCGAGGTGTTCGGCCCCGTGCTCCACGTGCTCACCTACGAGTCCAGTAAGCTCGACAACGTGCTGGATGCGCTCAACGGTACCGGCTACGGCCTCACGCTCGGGGTGCATTCGCGCATCGACGGCATGGGCGAGTACGTCGCCAGCCGCGTGCGCGCCGGTAACGTGTACGTGAACCGCAACATGGTCGGCGCCGTGGTGGGCGTGCAGCCCTTCGGCGGCCGTGGCCTCTCCGGCACCGGCCCCAAGGCCGGCGGCCCGCACTACCTGCACCGCTTCGCCCACGAGCACACGGTGACCATCAATACCGCCGCCGTCGGCGGCAACGCGAGCCTGCTGTCGCTGAATGCGGAGTAGGGTGGCAGATCAGCAGACCAGCGGGATCGGCAGACAGGAGAGTTCACCCCGTGAGCATCAGCGTTTTCGATATCTTCAAGATCGGCATCGGCCCGTCCAGTTCGCACACGATGGGCCCCATGAACGCCGCTCGGGAGTTCGCCACCGGCCTCGCCGCTGACGGCATCCTGGGTGACGTGCACCGCGCCGAGGTGATGCTCTTCGGCTCCCTCGCCCTCACCGGACGCGGCCACTGCACCGATCGCGCCGTGCTCCTCGGCCTCGAAGGCGCCGACCCCGCCACGATCGACCCCGAGACCATCGAACCCACGCTCGCCCGCATCCGCGGCGAGAAGCGGCTGCGCCTCGCCGGCGAGCGCGAGATCGAGTTCGTCGAGGCCAACGACCTCGTCTTCATCGGCGGCGAGCAGCTGCCGCGCCACCCCAACGGCATGCGCTTCATCGCCCTCAACGACGCCGACGAGACGCTGCGCAGCGAGGAGTACTACTCCATCGGCGGCGGCTTCATCACCCGCGGCCATGCCTCCCTCGAGCAGGTGGTCGGCCACGCCGTGCGAATCAAGTACCCCTTCCGCAGTGCCCAGGACCTCCTCGACCTCGCCGCCGCCGACGACCTGCGCCTCGACCAGCTCGCCATGGTGAACGAAACCGCTTGGCGCACCGAGGCAGAGGTCAACGCCGGCCTCGACCACATCTGGCAGGTGATGCAGGACTGCGTGCAGCGAGGCATGTCACGCGAGGACGTGCTCCCCGGCTCCCTCGCCGTGCGCCGCCGCGCCGCCAAGCTCGCCAAGCGCCTGCGCGAGGGTGATGCCGACAAGTCCGATTGGGTGAACGTGTTCGCCATGGCCGTGAACGAGGAGAACGCCGCCGGCGGCAAGGTGGTGACATCTCCCACCAACGGCGCCGCCGGCATCGTGCCCGCCGTGCTGCACTACTACTGGGAGTTCGTCGACGGCGCCGACATCGAAGGCGTGCGCCGATTCCTCCTCGTCGCCGGCACCATCGGCATGCTCTACAAGATGAACGCCTCCATCTCCGGTGCCGAGATGGGCTGCCAGGGCGAGGTCGGCGTCGCCTGCTCCATGGCCGCCGCCGGCCTCGTCGCCGCCAAGGGCGGCTCCAACACGCACATCGAGAACGCCGCCGAGATCGGCATGGAACACAACCTAGGGCTCACCTGCGACCCCATCGCCGGCCTCGTGCAGATCCCGTGCATCGAGCGCAACGCCATGGGCGCCGTGAAGGCCATCAACGCCACGCGCATGGCCATGCACGGCGATGGCGTGCAGAAGGTATCGCTCGATCAGGTGATCGCTACGATGCGGCAGACCGGTGAAGACATGTCGCATCGGTACAAGGAGACGTCCCTCGGCGGGCTCGCGGTGAATGTCATCGAGTGTTGAGTCGTTGGTGAGTGGTCGGGGGCGTCAGTCGCCCGAGCGGCGCTTGAGCAGTTCGTCCAGCTGACCCAGCAGGCGTCGCAGGAGGGTAGGGGACGCCGCCGCGTCCTCCTTCGCCTCGGGTGCCGCCGGACCCGCCGGTACTGACGCCGGGTCAGGCCGGGGCGGCGTGTAGGGCATCGGCACCGGAAACGGTCGTTCAGCCGCCGCCAGGTCCGAGAGCGGCGATCTCACGTTGCTCGCTCCGCGATCCACCACGTGGGTGTAGATCTGGGTGGTGCGCACGCTGCGGTGGCCCAGCTGCTCCTGCACCGTGCGGATGTCTGCGCCGCGCTGGAGCAGGTGGGTAGCAAAGGAGTGGCGCAGGGTGTGGCAGGAGGCCGCCTTGTCGATGCCCGCCGCGGCGATGGCCTCCCGCACCACCCGCTGCACCGTCGACTCCGACACGTGGTGCCGGCGTACCGCCCCGGTGCGCGGACAGGTGGACAGGACACCCGACGGAAACACGTACTGCCAGGCAAACTGCATCGCCGCCCGCGGGTACTTGCGAGAGAGCGCGTGGGGCAGCTCGACTCCCGCCACCTTCGCCTCGATATCCGCCTGGAACAGCTCCCGACGCTCGAGGAGATGGGCACGCAGGGGCTGCACGAGCTCCTTCGGCAACGTCACCACCCGATCCTTGGCACCCTTGCCGCTGCGCACGATCACCGCGAGGTTGTCGAAATCGAGGTCTTTGACCCGTAGGCGCAGCACCTCCATCAGGCGCAGGCCACTGCCGTACATCAACGCTGCCATCAGCCAGCGCGTGCCGTCGAGCTGGTTCAGGAAGCGGGCGATCTCGTCGGCGCTTAGCACCACTGGGACCTTTTTGTGGGTCTTGGCGCGGACGAACATCACCATGTCGTCGCCTAAGGGCCGCTCCAGGACTTCCCGGTACATGAACGCGAGGGCATTGAGGGCCTGATTCTGGGTGGCGGGGGCTACGTGATGGTTGACGGCCAGGTCTGTGAGGAAAGCGACGACTTCCTCCTCGCCCATCTCGGTGGGGTGGCGCTTGTGGTGGAAGAGGATGAAGCGCTTGCACCAGAGGACGTAGGCATCTTCTGTGCGCAGGCTGTAGTGGCGCAGGCGGATGGTTTCGCGGATGGTGTTTAGGAAGGGGGATTGGCTGCGTTTGGGTGGGGTGGTAAATGTCTGATTCGGGTGTTCTCTGGGTGGGCCAGCGGGGCCGTGAGGCGGGTGTGGAGGCTTGTCGGGTTGTTTGGTATCCGGCATGACGGATATCGTACGGATCGGTGCCGGAAATTGGGGCGCATATCAAGTAAGAAGCGCTTGATATGCGGCTGCCCTTAGCCGCGTGGTGGGATAATCAATGGGTTGCGGTGAGGCAGAACTGCGTTCGGGTGGGTTGGATATGATGGGTGACGTGATTCTCGCTCGGGCCCAATGGTTGTTAGGCGTCAGCAAGTACCGCTCTGGCAGTGACTAGTGCAGCAGCAAGAAGGGGCACGCGGTGCAGTCTGACAAGAGTGTGCCCAAACTCACCATCGACTATGTGCTAGATGGGACCGGATGGGCGACGGCAGTCTGGGATCATGGCACGCGCGTAGAGATGACGGCTTCGTACCTTCACGATAGTCTCGATGAGTTGGCGGAGAGCGTGTTGGTCCTTCGCCGTAGTTCTGAGATGAAGGTCTCCTTCTTCGACGAACCGGGTGAGCACCAAGTTGTGCTGCATCGCGAGGGTGAAGTTCTGAGTTACTCCATACGTTGGTTCCACGATTGGGTCGAGTGGGGATTGTGTTCTCCCGATCGATTCCGGGTTGTCGCCGAAGGGACGGTTCTCTTCGCTCGATACTCACAGCAGGTGTCGAGTGTGCTGTATCGACTTCTACGAGAGCACGGGGAAGACGGGTATCGCTCCAAGTGGGTAGAGCATCCGTTTCCGATCGATAAGTACAAAGTGGTGGTTGGCGGTTCGGATGGTGACGCCTAACATGCGGGTGGAGCCGACATTTGCAATCCGGCGCCCGGCGTTGCCACTCTGGTTGCCGCATTGCAAATGCGGCTCACGGTGAATTCAAGGACTCACCGCAACACCCTATCCGCTAGTCTTCTCCAACGAAGAGGAGATCGAGATGGGAAACACCAGCCAGCATCGTATGGGCGCGGAGGACAGAGCGAAGCTCTGGGATCTG
>JBCBZW010000042.1 GCA_039815145.1 Pseudomonadota bacterium | reverse complement strand
GGCCATGCTCGATGCCATCACCCCAAGACTACAAGCGCCAACGGAACTGGCCGCCACCACGCGGGTGCAACGCAACCCGCATACCCAAGGATTTCGGGTGGTAATCGACTACCGATTGCCCCTGAGGAAGGAGGCGGAACTGCGCCTCGTTCCCGAGCACGAGGGAGTGCCCATCGGTGAAACCTGGCTCTATCGCCTCACCCCTTGAGGCCATCGACACCCCCGCGGTGATCGCCCCGGCGATGCCGCCCGAGGCCCCCCTCGCACTGCACGCGCCGGCGCTGCATCGCCGCCCCACGCGCCTGCGACGAAGTGCGAGGCCATGGACTCAACGACTGCGGCTGGCGCTGACCCGCCTGCTCGTGCTTGCCCTGACCCTCGCGCTATGCACCTTCGGTATCCGCGAGGCTCACGGGGTGATCGCCGCCGGCGGCATCACGCCCTTGGAATGGGCCTTCCTGGTGCTGTTCGCCCTCAACTTCAGCTGGGTCGCGCTCACCCTGGCCCAATCGGTGATCGGATTTGCCGTCAGCCGCTCCCGCGACCGTCGAGCGCCGCGCGCTCGCACCTTGCGCACGGCGCTGTTGATTCCGGTCTATCAGGAAGATGCCAACAGCGTCGGCGCGCGGGCCCTCGCCATGGCAGAGGCCATCGCGGCCGCCCCACCCACCTCGCAGGAGGGCGCCGTCGCGATATTCCTCCTGAGTGACACGCGAGACTCCGGTGCGATCCTCACCGAGGAGACAGTCTTTGCCGATGCTGCGCAGCGAGCGCCGCAGGGGTGTCCGCTCTACTACCGACGACGCCGAGACAATCACGAGCGCAAGGCCGGCAATATCGCCGACTGGGTGGCGCGCCAGGGCGCCGCCTGGGACGCGATGGTAATCCTCGACGCGGACAGCCTGATGAGCGCCGACTGCGTCAGTCGCCTCGCGGCGCGCCTCGAGGCTAACCCGGATCTTGGGTTGATTCAGACCCTGCCGGTGGTCGCCGGAGGCCGCACGCTCTTCGCCCGCTTGCAGCAGTTCGCCGGCGCCTGCTACGGCGCCCTGCACGCCCGCGGCCTCGCCGCCTGGCACGGACGCTCGGGCAACTACTGGGGACACAACGCCATCATCCGCATCGAGGCCTTTGCCGAGGCGGCCAGGCTGCCGGTGCTGCCGGGCAATCCGCCCTTCGGCGGCCATCTGCTCAGCCACGACTTCATCGAGGCGGCCTTCCTGCGCCGCGCCGGTTGGGGCGTACGCTTCGATGCGGACCTCGGCGGCAGCTACGAGGAGGCACCTCCCTCCCTGGTGGAGACGATCGTGCGCGATCGACGGTGGTGCCAGGGCAACCTCCAGCACGCACGCGTGCTTGGCGCCCGGGGCCTGCGCACCATGAGCCGCCTGCATCTGCTGCAGGGCATCTACGCTTACCTCAGCGCGCCCGTGTGGTTCGCCCTCATCCTCTGCGGCTTGGGGCTCGCCCTGCAGGTGCAGTTGGTGCCGCCGGACTACTTCGCCGAGCCCTCGTTGTTCCCCACCTGGCCCGTGTTCGACACGGAACGCGCGGTCCAGCTGCTCGGCGTGACCGTGGCGGTGGTGCTCGCGCCGAAGCTGCTGTCCCTGGTCCACCTGCTGCTGCAACCGCGTCGCTGGCGAGCCTTTGCGGGGCCCTTGAACCTGACGGCGAGCGTAGTGTTCGAGACCCTGGCCTCGGCGCTCTACGCCCCCGTCCTGATGGCCGCCCAATGTCGCACGGTGGCCGCCGTGCTGGTCGGCGCGGACAGCGGCTGGAAGCCCCAGCAGCGCGAGGGCGCGCGACTGGCCTTCGTCGATGCCTGCCGTGCGCACTGGTTCGACACCCTCTTGGGGATCTCCCTCGCCGCCACCGCCGCCTGGGTCGAGCGGGATCTGCTCTACTGGCTGGCGCCGCTCACGCTCGGCCTCGTGCTGTCGATCCCCCTGTCGATGGCGAGCGCCAGCACACGACTCGGACGCTTCACGCACTGGCTGGGCCTCGGTCGCGTGCCGAGTGAGTGCCAACCCCACGCCCTCGTCGCGCGGGTTGCCCACTGGCGCGAGCGCCTGCCACAGGCGACACCCGAGCCATCGCCCCTGCGGCGGCTGGCGCTGGACCGCCAGCTCCGGCGCTGGCACTGCGCGCAGCTCCCCGCACCGCCGTCGCAGGTGACCGACTACGAAGAAGCCCTGCTGAGCGCCCTCGCCAAGGCGGATCGCTGCACGGACATCGAGGAGCTCGCCGATTGGCTGGATGGCCCTCAGCTCAAGGCGCTCATCAACTACCGACCCTTCTTCGAGAACTTCGACGCGGATCGTCAGGTGGTCGTGCCGCCGACCGCAGCCTGGCGGCGCTCCGGGGCGATGCTGTAGAAACAGAACCTAACGATTCCACTCGGTTGCGAGCTGCTAGGATTCCTGCTCCGATTGCCGATGGACGCATAGGGTCGCCACGGGACACTCGGTGCACTTGGGGGCACGCGAGGTGCACACGCGCTTGCCGAACTGAATCAGCCAGAAGTGCCCCTCGGCCATCGCCCAGTCAGGGGCACGCGCCTCGAGGGCGCGCGCGGTCTGATCCGCAGTCGCGCCGCGGGCGAGGCCCGTGCGATTGCAGGCGCGGTGCACGTGGGTGTCGACAGCGATCGTGTCCTGCTCGAAGTGGAACTGCAGCACGATGTCGGCGCACTTGCGACCGATCCCCGGCAGGGACATCAGCCCCTCCCGCGTGTCCGGTACCACCCCACCGTGCTCGTCGAGCAGCGCCCTGCAGAACTTGTGAATGTTGCGCGCCTTCATGTTGTATAGCCCACAGGGGCGAATCGCCTGGGCAATCGTGGCTTGGTCCAAGGCGAGCAGCCCTCGGGGCGAGCGCGCCAGGCGGAACAACGCCTTGCTGGCGAGCGCCGTGTTCGCATCGCGGGACTGGGCGGAGAGCATGCAGGAGATACACCCGCGAAAGGCGTCAGGCTGGCCCTTCGGCCCCTTGGCGCCTCGCACCCGGCCGGGCATCGCTTCGGCAATCGCTCGAAAGACTGCCTCTACGTCAGCGCCATCCAACTCACCGCCCATCGCCTGGCGCTTACCCATCGCCCCCCTCTCTCATCGATAATCCTGCGCTCCAGCGGCCGCCCCGTCGTGGGGAACTTACGGCACCGAAAACGGTCTATCCTTCTGTACTAGCCGCTCGGAGAAACGATGTTCTCACGCCGCACGACAGCCCTGTTCGCAAGCACCCTCGGGGCTGCGATCCTCACGCTCAGCGCCGTGGACCTATCCCACGCGCGCGAGGTGTACCGTTGGGTCGACGGCGACGGCATCGTGCACCTGAGCGACACGCCTCCACTCACCAAACGCGCGGAAGCGATCACCGTGCCGGTGGCCACGCCGACCGTGCGCGCGACACCGACCGTGCGCGCGGCACCCGAGCCGGTGACGCAGGCGGTCGTGGCACCAAGCCCGGTGACGCACGTGGTACAGCCAGTCGTGACGCCAATCACCCCACCGCCCACGGTGCGCCGTGACGGCTGGTTCTTCAGCGTCCTACCGGCGGTACCCGTAACGAGACCGAACGACCCGAGCCTTGGCCAGGCGCAGCGACAAGCCTTGGGCCAGCGAGGGCTGAGCGGGCCGAGACGCCCGGTGAGCATCAACTCCAGCATCCACGCCCAGCGCGTGGCCCGCAGCCAAAGCTTACCGTTAGGCGAACGCTAGTCCGCCGGAACACCCTCGCCGAGCGCCCGGGGCAGCAGCGCCGCCAGGGGCACGCGCGCCGAGCGCACCCGCTCCGCTTCCGCGTCAGTCCAGGCGAGGACCAGCTGCTCGCGCCACAGGGCGAGCTGGGGAAACCCGGAGGGCCGCGCGGCCAGGGTCTGCACCAAGGGCAGGATCGGCCCCACCCGTCCATCCTCGCCGACGAAACGCACGCTGATCTGCGCGCGCTGCCCCGCCTCACCATCCGAACCTCGGCCCAACCAGCTCACTAAGGCGCCCGGCACGGTGTTCAGCAACGACACATCCACCCGACCGAGGGGCGAGCGCGCATCGATCGTCACCGCCGGTCCGAAGTGAGCCCCCGCATCCGCTGACCAGGCGACGCTGACGCGCGGCTCATCATCCGCACCGCTGTACCAGGCCACGGCCACGCGATCGCCGTCTGCGTCGATGGCGGGGCCGTTCACGGGGCATCCTCGCACCTGCCAGCGACGCGTTCCCACGGGGCCGCCCACGGTCCATCGCCCATTCACGAGGCGGGCGATGTGGATGTCACGCAGCTCGTCCAGCGTACGGTTTCGGTAGGCCGCCACGGGTCCGGCGCTGCTCACCGTGACGTCGGTCTGGCAGCAGTCGCAGACCAGATCATCCACTTCCACGGCCTGCAGGCGTTCACCGAGCGGCGAGAAGCGCCCGGCCCGCAGGGTCATGCCGCGCGCCTGCGAACGATCGCTCTGCGCCGCACCGTGCTGGTGGTGGTCGCCGCCGGTGTAGCGGCCGTCCAACCAGAGTGCGCCGACCACGCCGTCCCAGGGGAAGAGGCTGACGAAGCCGTGCTCCGTCGCCGTGTCGTCCGTGTGCGCAATGAGTGGCGCCGACCAGGTTTGGCCGGCGTCCTGCGAGAGGCTCAGGAACACGTCGTAGCTGTAACGCCCCCCCGGGCGGCGTTGCAGCCAGTGGGCGGCCCATAGCCCCTGATCGTCGATGGGCACCACCGAGGGGAAGTCCGCCCAGTTGACGAACCAACGTCGTCCGGCGGCCACGGCCGGTCGGGTCTCCCAGCCGGCATCGTCCATCACCGCTTGGCGCAGCACCTTGCCCCCCGCCGGGTCGGGCTCGAGCCAACTGAGCACCAACGTGTCCCCTACGCCTGCAAGGTGCGGCTGCGCGCTCATGGCGCTCGCCGGCGTCGGCAGCAACGCGACGGCGTCGACCGGACCATCATCGCCCGCGGCCAAGGTGATCGTGGCGCAGAGCAGTGCGCTCGCCAGCGAGGGGATGAGCAGCAATCGCAAGTGACTCTCCAGCACGGGTGGGATGGCGAGCATGTCGCATGGTCGGCGCGATTGCGAGCACGCCCGGTAGCCCCCCTGCGCGATGCGATGTCGCCGACTGCAATCCACCCAGGAGCGCCACCTGTTTCGCGCTACCTGCGGCGTAGCGAGCTGCGGCCCCAGCGTGCCGCCCAGGCTACCCCTGGCGCGAGCCGATCGCGGGAAACGAAGATGACAATAATCGTCGCTCCGCTCGATATCCCAGGGTATGCTGATCCCAAAACACCGCCGCATCCTGGCGCGGTGCACGCACCCGCAAACCGGTGAGGAGCCAACATCGTGGACGACACTGTGGTGGGGAGTCAGCTGACGGCCGCGACGCACCTGGTCGGCATCGGTGCGTCCGCCGGCGGGGTCGAGGCGCTCGAGCGTTTCGTGGAGTCCCTGCCGGTGGATACGGGCATGGCCTTCGTGGTGGTCCAGCACCTCGCACCGGACTTCGAGAGCGTCATGGACCAGGTGCTCGGGCGGCGTACGCGCATGCCGATCCACTCGGTGCGTGACGCCCTCACCATCCAGGCCAATCACCTCTACGTGATGCCCGAAGGCTGCGAGCTGCTCACCACCCGCCAGACCCTTCAGCCGGTGCCCATCTCCGCCGACGCCGCGCGCCAACGACCGATCGATCACTTCTTCGTGTCCCTCGCCGAGCAATGGGGCGAAGCGGCGATCGCCGTCGTCCTGTCCGGCACCGGGGATGATGGCGCGGAGGGGGCGAGGGCCGTGCACGACGTCGGAGGCCTGGTCATCGCCCAGACCTCCGACTCCTCGGGCTTCGACAGCATGCCCAACAACACGGTGGCCACCGGCGTGGTCGATCTGGTGCTGGCGCCGGAGCACATCCCCCCGGCTCTCGTGCGCATTCGGGACAAGCAAGAGCTACCCATCCCGGAGCCGAGCGATAACCCGGTGTACGGGGGCGTGTTCGCCCTGCTTCGGCGCGAGTGTGGCCTGGACTTCAACAACTACAAGATCGCCACCGTGGCGCGGCGGATCGAGCGGCGCATGCACGAGGCGCACCTCACCACCATGGAGGAGTTCGTCGACTTCCTCTCCGCCAACCCGGAGGAACTCGATCAGCTCTACCGCGACCTGCTGATCGGCGTCACCGCATTCTTCCGCGACAGCACCGCCTGGTCCTACCTCGAAGAGGAGATCATCCCGCGACTGCTCACCCGTGCGCAGGCACAGGGCGATCTACGCATTTGGACGCCTGGCTGCGCCACCGGCGAAGAGGTCTACAGCCTCGCGATATTGGTCCGTGAGGCCATGGAGGCGCAGCGTATCCAGCTGCCGGTGAAGATCTTCGCCACCGACGTCCATAAGGGGTCGCTGGAGTTTGCCGCGAGCGGCGTCTACAACGAGAATCAGGTGGCCTCCCTACCGCAGGAGCGGCTGGCGCGTCATTTCGCGCGCGTGACCAAGGGCTACCTGGTCAAGCCGGACATTCGCAAGATGGTGGTGTTCGCCCGCCAGGACGTCACCACCGACCCGCCCTTCACCAAGCTCGCCATGGTGGTGTGTCGGAACATGCTGATCTACCTCGACGCCGAGGCCCAGCGGAACGCCCTGGCGATGTTCCACTTCGCCCTACTCAAAGACAGCTTCCTGTTCCTCGGCCCAAGTGAATCCCTAGGCGATCTAGTGAACGACTTCAGCACCGAGAACAACCGTTTCAAGGTGTTCACCAAGCGCACGGAGCGACGCATCGCCAACGCCTCGTTCCGCGTGCCCCCCGTGCGCCGCCCGCCGATGGACGAGCACCGCGCTCCGATGGCACCGAGCTTCTCCCGTGGCGCGGTTGGCGGGCGCCCCGCCAGCTTGATCCGCGCCTACGACGTGCTCATGGAGCAGTACATGCCGGCCTCGGTGTTGGTGAGCGGGTCGGGGGAGATCGCCCACACCTTCGGCGACGCACGCCGATTCCTGCATTCGCAGACCGGCGTGGCCAGCCTATACCTCTCAGAGCTGGTCATCGCGGACCTGCGATTGGCCGTGATCAGCGCTCTGCAAAAGGTCCACAGCACCGGAGAGCCTCTGTCACTGAACGGCATCAAGGTGACCCTTGATGGCGAGCTGAAAAGGATCGACCTCCGCGCACGCCCCCTGCCCCAGCAGGGCCGTGACACGCCAGCCTACATCCTGCTCAGCTTCGAGGAGTCGGCGCGGCCGGAGCCAAGCATCACGCCGATCCAAATGGACTACTCGCACAGCACCGATGACCAGGTACTGGACCTGGAGACGGAGCTTCGCTACACCCGCGAGCACCTGCAGACGGCGGTGGAAGACCTCGAGACCAGCAACGAGGAGCTGCAGGCGACCAACGAAGAGCTGATGGCCGCCAACGAGGAACTGCAGAGCACGAACGAAGAGCTGCACTCGGTGAACGAGGAGCTCTACACGGTGAACCGCGAACACGAAGGCAAGATCAACGAGCTCACCGAGCTCACCTCGGACATGCACAACCTCCTCAAGAGCACGGAGATCGGCACCGTGTTCCTCGACAGCGAGCTGCGCATCCGCAAGTTCACCCCGACCGCCGCCTATCAGTTCAACTTGCTGGAACAGGACATCGGGCGCCCCATCGCCCACCTCGAAAAGCACATCGAATTCGAGGATTTCAACGAGCACCTCGAGCAGGTGCTACGCGACCAGCAGCTCTTCGAGACCGAAGTACGCGACCGCTTTGGGGCCACCCTACTGCTGCGCATGACCCCGTACCGGGACGCTGAGGAGCAGGTGATCGGCGTCGTCGTCACCTTCGTCAGCGTCGAGCGCGTGATGAGCGCGAGCCGCAAGCTGCGCGCCTCTCATGAGGAGCTGCAACGCTTCGCCTACGCCGTCTCTCACGCCCTGCAGGAGCCGGTGCGCATCGTCGGCACCGCCAGCGGCGCCCTACAGCAATCCATGGGCGATCGACTCCTGGATCACGAAGGCGAAATGCTTCGTGCTGCTGGCGAGGCAGCGGATCAGGCGGTGCAGATGATCAAGGGATTGCTGGAGTTCGCCCGCGTGGAGACCCGCGGCACCCCACCCGCCTCTGCCAGCAGCGCAGCCGCCTGCTACGAAGCCATCGAACTCCTGCGCCCCTTGATCGATGCCGACGGCGCCAAAATCGAAATCGACGAGCTCCCCGAAGTGTACGTCGATCGCAGTCAGCTTATCCGGGTCTTCTACCACCTCCTCGACAACGCCGTTCGCTACTCCGCGCGGCCCGCCCGCGTGCAGGTCAGCCACGAGCGCAGCAACGAGATGATCACCCTGCGCATCAAGGATTCGGGTTACGGGATGTCGGAGCGCGAACTCGACCGTGCCTTCGAAGTGTTCGGCCTGATTGCCCCCAACGCCGGCGAAGGGCCTACCGGCGTGGGGGCCGGATTGCCGATCTGCAAACGCATCATCGAGCGCAACGGTGGGCACATCTGGTTGGAGTCGACGGTGGGCAAGGGCACGACCGTGAGCTTCACGCTGCCGCGAGCTGATCTGAGCTAGCAGCGCTCAGGCGTGGTACAGGGTGTCCGCCGGGGGCGAGAACAGATAGCCCTGAAACAGCTCGCAACCCGCATCCTGCAGGAAGTCGAACTGGGCGCGGGTCTCGACGCCCTCCGCCACCACCTCCATGGCCATCTGCTGCGCGAGGGAGATGATCGCTTGGGCGATCGTTCGGTCCGAGGGCTGATCCTCGATGCCCTGCACGAAAGAACCATCGATCTTCAGGCGATTGATCGGGAAGCGCTTGAGCAGCACGAGGGACGAGTAGCCGGTGCCGAAATCGTCCACCGCGATGCTCACGCCCATTGCCCGCAAGCGATCGAGCACGCCGACCACCGTGGACGGCTCTGACATCACGGCTGTCTCGGTGATCTCCAACTCCAGGTAGTCGGCGGGATGGCCCGTCTCATCGAGCACGCTCTGCACGGCCTCGACCAGATTGCCGGCAGCCAGCTGCAGGGGTGAGACGTTTACGGCGATGCGGGCCATCGGCGTCTTGCCGTCGCCGTTGCGCATGTTCTGGCGACAGGCCTCGCGCAATACCCACAAGCCCAGCTCACCGATGAACCCGGCCTCCTCCGCGAGGGGCACGAAGTCGTTCGGCAGCAGGGTGCCGCGCTGCGGGTGCTCCCAGCGCACGAGCGCTTCGTGCCCCGCGACGGTGGCACCGTCCGAGCGGAACTGGGGCTGGAACACCACCCGGAACTGCTCCTCGTTGAGCGCCGAGTAGAGTTGGGTCTCGAGCTCGTGGCGATCGCCAAGCTCGTCGTCCGCCGCCTTGAACAGATGGTGCGTAGCGCCGCCGGCCGCCTTCGCCGCGTACATGGCCACATCGGCGCGGCGAATGATCTCCCCCGCCTCCAGATCGTTACCCCGAAACATCGCGATCCCGATGCTGGGGGTGACCCGCACAGTCTGCCCGTTGAGCGCCACGGGGCGCTCGAAGCTGGCCAGCAGTTTGCGCGCGACGTTCTCCGCGTTCTCGTGATTGACGATGTTCTCGAGGAGGATGGTGAACTCATCACCGCCGAAGCGGGCACCGGTGTCTTCCGCACGGGTGGTCTCGCGCAGGCGCTGAGCCATCTGCTTGAGCAGCGTATCCCCAGCCTCGTGCCCGAGGCAGTCATTGATCACCTTGAACCGGTCGAGATCAAAGAAAATTACCGCCCCTATCAAATTCTCTCGGCTAGCCCGATTGATCGCATGCTCAAGGCGATCCGTGAATAGGAGGCGATTAGGTAACCCGGTCAAAGCATCGTGGTGCGCCAGGGTCTCCATGTGATCGCGGGTCTGCACCAGGCGCTCTTGCGTGCGCTTCAACTCGGAGATGTTGATCAGCGCAGACTGGCAGTGGGTGGGCGTGCCGGACTCGTGGGGGATCGGGATGCTCGACATGAGCACGTGCTGCCAACCGTGGACGGGCGAGCTCAGTTCGAGTTCGATCTCCCGCTGCCCCTCCTCCAGCACATGACGAATGTGGGTGGCAAAGGCACGCCTGCCCGCAGTGGAGAAGAACAGCAAGCCGGGCTTACCGATCACCCGATCGGCGCTCTGCCCGAGAATCTCGAGGGCGCGATCGTTGGCGTCACTCACGACGCCGAAGCGGTCGAAGCACAGGTAGGCGACAGGCGAGTTCTGGAACATGAAGCGATACCACTCGCGCGACGTTTCGAGCTCGTCACGGACGCGGCACATCTCCAGGTACTGCTGCTGCAACTCGGCGAT
The DNA here is from genome assembly GCA_039815145.1 of Pseudomonadota bacterium. NCBI lineage: Bacteria > Pseudomonadati > Pseudomonadota > Pseudomonadota bacterium. The sequence continues at coordinate 27,196 of JBCBZW010000042.1, read as the reverse complement.
ATAACTTTGCAGGGTGTCGCTATCGGTTGCCGAGGGTCGATAGGTACTGGATCCGGGGGTCATCCACTTACTCCGGTCCGGCGGGTACGCGCGAGTGCGACGAACCCGACCCGACAACTCGCCCAGTTAACAGAATCCACACGACGAATGTATTGATAGCAATCCACCGACGGCGTGATGTAGATCACGTTTCTCGCTGACTTGTTGCAAGGCGCTACAAATCTAGCCATTCGGCAATCGGGCGAGCAATGGGGTGATCACCTCGGTCAAGCGCGTCGCACTGAGGCCGCGTTTGTCGAGCAACGCGCACACAGGTCCGGCGCCGTCGACCGCATCCTGCATTTCGAGAGTGGGAAGGCCTGTGATGAGAACGACGGGCCCGACGAAGCCTGCGTTCGTCAGCTCGGCAAGGCTCTCCTCGTAGTCCTCGTGGGGTGGCACCCGATTGTCGAGGAAGATGATGTCCGGCATGCGCGCTCGTAAGACTCTCAGACCAGCCTCCACGCTTTCGGCAACGTCCAGGGTGAGGTCTTCACGGTTCATGGCGTTGAAGTGCGTGGCGAAGACGGTGCGGTCGAATCGACCGTCTTCGATGTAGAGCGCTGCGGCGGTCATCACGAGTCACTCTAGCCGTTGGACGGTAGGCACTGCGAAAGCGCCCCAGGGCGGGCGGCAAAACGAGCGATGGTGCGGCAGCATTTGCCTGGCGCTGGCGGGTTCGCTCGGCCAACAACCCTCGCGCAGACCGGTGCCGTGATCAACTCACCTCAAGCCACCTGGGGTGACTTCATTAGCGCCCAGTAAGCCGTCTGCACTCGCTCGTCGATGGAGAGGGGGACGGGCTGCGCTGGCAGGAACAGGCGCACCGCGCCCAGGGGCATGCCGACCACGGCGAGCTGGCAAGTCATCAGGTCCACCTGCGTGCGCTGGGAGAACCGCTTCAACGCCCCCGCCCCACGACGATTGGCCAAGTCGATGCGCTCGCGCAGGGCCGGCGGCGTCTTCTCACCCACAAACTCCGAGGCGCGACAGCACGCGAGCACGACACCGCGGGCCGGGTGATGGCGGCAGAAGGCGGGTGTGAGCATGGCCGCGCGGGCGCCCGCCTCCACGCCACCGTGCTCGATCAGGTCGGCGAACTGGTTCTGAAACGCCTCCAGCGCATCCAACCAGGCATGGGCCAGCAAGCCTTCGCGGGAGCGGTAGCGGTGATAGAGCGAGCCCATGGAGAACCCGGTGCCCTCGACCACGCCCTGCAGCGTGACCGCGCCTGCCTTGGCGAGGGTGGCGCCGACGTAGCGAAAGACGGCGGCTTCATCCAGCGTTGACTTCCTGCCCACGAGATTCTCAAGTCGTGTGTTCTAGTATATTTTATCGCCTATATGTGACTGATCAAGCTCCGTTTCTGAACTCTACCCAGCCGGCGGCAGGGGGACTTTGAAGGCGGCGCTCTCGCCGTGCACCTTGTCGTGTGCCACCACCGTCACCTCGGCGATCCCCGCGGGCACCTTCACGCCGCTCAAGGACCGAGTGAACGGTTGCTCGTCCACGTGAGGGTGCGCCAGCACTCGTCGCCCGAACACTTCGCCGTCCGGACCGCGCACTTCCCACGCATCCGCGTAGTGGGCCCATCCCTCATCCTGATGGCGCAAGGTCACGGCGAAGCGATAGCGGCCCCCCTGCTGATGCTGCACGTCCACCGCCACCACCTCGACCTCTCCCGCCTCTGCCGCGGGCCCCGTGATGAGGCCAAAAAACACACCAAGCAGCAGAAAAAACGCCGCCACAGGCACTCGTTGTTGCACCATCGATACGCCTCCCTCCGACACGCCACAGCCATATGTGTTTGCGCGCAAATTAAATGAAATGCTGCCAATCCGCGAACGGTGTAAGCTCACCTCTGGCAAGCCGATCGGTAAAGAATCGGACCAAACGTTGTGCCGTCGCAACAGCTCAACACGGAGGAGTCTCCCCAATGAAGCTATCCACCGCCCGCCGCCTGGCAGCGCCCCTCATTTCAACGCTTGTCGCCGCGCTCGCGCTCGGCTCGACCGCTCACGCGTCCTACTCACCGGCGCTGCCCGACGGGGGCAAGATCCCGCTGAGTAGCGTGGTGGAGCGACCTAAGAACATGAGATGGGCCAACGGCGTGGCCTCGATCAACTGTCAGGTCCTGGTCACCAGCAAGGGCAAGGCCGCCGGTTCCAAGTGCGGCCTCGCGGAGGGCGCCAAGGGGAGCACCTCCGAGAGCGTGCTCGGCGCCACCTACGCGGGCCTGCGCCGCGCCAAGTTCAAGCCTGCCGAGGAGAACGGCAAGCCGGTCGACGTGGTCATGAGCGTGCGCGTGAGGGTTCGCTGCGTGGGCGACCGCTGCGAGACCAAGGCCTACCCGAACCTCGGCCTGTACTCCAAGGAACATGGCGACAACTACATCGCCCCCCAGGAGATCCTGACCAGTCGAGAGACCTGGTACGAGCGCATGCTCGACACGGATGCCTGCGCCAACGGGCGCGAGCCGCGCGAAGCATGCGTGGACGATGGCGCCTTCCGCCTGGTGGTCTACGTGGACGTGGACGATACGGGCGCACCCACCAACGCCCGTAGCCGCGCCAACCCCCTGACCGGCGATAAGGACATGCTCATGGACAAGGCCCACGAGTCCGTAGAAGCGTCGCGCTTCATCCCCGGCGAGGTCGACGGTGAGCCGAAGAACATGACCGTGCTCAGCTCCTCCCTGCACTACTCCAACAACAAGCGCATTCCGAAGACGATCTGCGTGGACAACTCGGAGCTCGGCTCGCGCCTGGCGAAGAAGCGCTGCTACAACGCTCAGGAGCATGCGCGGGTGAAGCCCGGCCTGCAGATCTACAGCTGGTTGCCCATGACCACCGGCGGCGGCGGCCTGGTCTCGGCGGGGAGCTGAGCCGCCTCAGCGACGCCTCGAGCGCGGCGCGGGCCGAGGCAGGCGCGCGCCACTCACCCCACGGGCGCGCATGGCGGCGTGGAAGCCCACGCTGATGATCTGTTTCTCGGCGATCTGGAGCAGGTGCTCCAGATCGTCGTACTCCACCGGCTCGTACACCCAGGGGTAGCGCCGGAAGTGCTCGAACATGGAGTACAGCGGCTGCCCCTTCGCGAGCAGGGGAATCACCGGCACAGACGGCAGGAACGGCACGATGTGGCTGAGCTCCTGCGGCACGCTGCGCGCACCCGTGAGATCGGCGATCACGAAGCAGGCCATGTGCGCCAGGCCAGTGATCGTCTCCGTTAGGTCTCGGCCGATCGGCTGGGCAAAATCGAACACCACCGGCACGAAGTTGCGCTCCAGCAGGTGATCGCGAAGGCCCTGCAACACGTGGGCGTTGGGCCCGGTGAACCGCCCCAGCAGCAGGATAGTGCGGTGGCTGGCCGTGTTGATCACATCGGCGATCTTGCGGTTCTCGCGCAGCAGAAACAGGTACTGGGCCGTCTCGAGATCATCCACGGTGGTCGCCACCTCACCTTCTCGCTCGCGAATGATGAGGCCGCGCTGATTCGATGGCTCCCCGCGCAGGGCCCAGGCGCCAACGCCGTAGACCTCGGCCTCGGCGAAGATCGCCTCGTCCACGTTCGCCCCCGCCATGCTCGTAAAGCGCATGACAGCCTTGGTGAAGTCCGCTCGACGCAGGTCCGCCCGACGCAGGCTCGAGGCGCGCAGGTCCGCCTTGCGCAAGGTGGCGTCGGCGAAGCGCGCCTCGCTGAACCGGGTGAAGCGCGCCCGACAACCATCGAGATTTGCGCCCTCCAGCCGCGTACGGCGCAGGTTGGACTGGGAGAGATCCGCACCGCGCAGGTCCACGGCGGTGAGATCGAGGCTGCTCAGATCGCGCCCCGTGAGCGGTAACTGCCGAAGATCAGGCGTTGGCGCGTTGGGGTTTTCCTTGCGCCACGTGCGCCATGCGCGCTTGCCGGCGAGCAAGGCCCGCCCCGCCTGCGTGATCACCGTGCGTTTGCGCGGTCCGCTCATTCGTCCCTCCGTGCGTGCCGGCTATCCCGCTGCCAGCGCATGCAGTGGTCAGGGTACCCAGCGCGCTCGATCGCGGCAAAGCTGGGCAGCGCTTACGGGTACAATGCGCGATCACCAGCCGCATCTACGAGACGCCGCCATGCACATCTGGGTTGATGCCGACGCATGCCCTGGGGTCATCAAGGAGATCCTGTTCCGGGCCGCCGCGCGCACGGGTGTGCCGCTGACGCTCGTCGCCAACCAGGCGCTCAGCGTCCCGCGCGCAGCGAACGTCACCATGCTGCAGGTGCCTAAGGGGTTCGATGCCGCCGATCACGAAATCGTGCGCCGCGTGAACGCCGGGGACCTGGTGATCACCGCCGACATCCCCCTCGCCGCCGAGACCATCGACAAGCAGGCCCAGGCCCTCAACCCCCGCGGCGAGCTCTACACGCGCGAGAACGTACGCGCCGCCCTCAACATGCGTGACTTCATGGATACGATGCGCTCGAGCGGGGTGGAGATGGGGGGAGGCCCGAGCGCGTTCGGCCAACGCGAGAAGCAAGCCTTCGCCAACGCCCTGGATCGCCTCCTGGCGCAGCACGGCTAGGGCCAGAGCTAGTGATTACGCTCCGTTGACGAACGCTCTGGCGCACCAAGCTCGACGTGGCGTAGGACGCCGCCCTGGATCAGGGCGTCGGTTTGTGCCCGCACCTGCTTGACAGTCACGTTAGCTGCTGAAGCCTCATCGCCCGCGAGCAACCCGTGCACCCGGTTGCGCCCGGCGTGCTTGGCCATATAGAGGGCGACATCTGCCACCTCGATCGTACGCTCCCAGGTGAAAGTGTTCTCAGCGAGGGGCATGAACGGATAGCACGCGAAGCCGATCGAGCAGGTGACGCGCAAGGGCTCATCGCCGTGGCTCAGCAGATCGAAGGGATGATCGGCCACCGCCTGACACAGCCGTTGCAGGGTGCGCTGGGCATCGCCGGGCAACACGTCGCGCAGCACGATCACAAACTCCTCCCCGCCCCAGCGCACGACGTAGTCACTCTCGCGCACCAACGCACTCACCAGGGCGGCGAACTCACGCAACACCTGGTCGCCGGCACCGTGGCCGTGCTGGTCGTTCAAGGCCTTGAAGTGATCGAGGTCTACCAACGCGAACACGGTGACCAGCTCGCTGTCTCCCGTGGCCTGCAGCTTGCGCTCCAGCACGGACAGATCGATGGGCAGCTGATCGTCGAGGTAACGGCGATTCCACAGGCCCGTCAGGGGATCGGTGCTCGAGGCGCTCTCCAAGCGCCGGCTGTATTCGCGCAGGTGACGGTTGGCCTCCTGCAGTTCCTGGGTGCGCGCCTGCACCAAGGCCCGCAGGCGGGCACGCTGGCGTCGCTGGCCCTCCAGCAGCAGGCGGAACCCGAGCCAGATCAAGCCGAGCACGGCAAACACCAGGGAGGCCCGGAACCATCTGGTCTCATAGAACTGCGGCAGCACGTGCACCTCGACGGCGGCCGGCTGCTCTCTCCACACCCCCGCGTTGTTGGCTGCCGTCACCTCGAAGGTGTAGCGCCCCGGCGGCAGGTTGGTGTAGAAGGCCGTGCGCAGTGCCTTATCCCCAGGGCGCCGCCACTCGCTGTCGAAGCCTCGCATGCGGTAGCGGAAGCGAACGCTCTGAGGTGACGCGAAGCTCAAGCCGGTGAAGCGCAGCGATAGGTTGCGATTACCGGGTGCGAGCACCACGGCGCCGGCCCGGGAGAAATCCTGCCAGCCCTCGCCCGCATCGACCTGCTCCACCACCACCTCGGGCTGGTGCGGGTTGCTTTGCACGCGCTCGCTGTCCACGGCGATGACCCCGTCGCGGGTGGGCAGCCAGAGCACGCCGTCGCCGAACACGCCCTTGGCACGCCCCGCGCCGTTGCAACAGTAGGCCTTGTCCGAGCCGAGCACATCACCGCGCTCGGTGAGGAGCATCTGACCTTGAAGGCTGGTGATGGCGCCGCGCTCGTAGGCGGAGAACTGGGCGAAGGGGATGCGATACAGACCGCGCAGGCCCGCCAGCCACAGAAAACGCGACTGATCCCGAGCAGCGAAGAACGGCGTAAGCTCCGGCAGTCCGTCCTCCATGCCGTAGCGGTACCACTCGCCCTCGCGGCGCAGGTAGACGTGAGAGGAGAGTGACCCGACGACCAGGGTGCCGTCGGTCAGTTCGCTGATGGAGGTGATGTCCTCGCTGAGCGGGATCAGCTCGCCCGCAACCTGCTCGAAGCGCCCATCACTCAGCTGGAACAACCCCTGCTGAGACCCCACCAGGAGTTCACCGCGCCCAGACAGGTGCACCACACGCACCGAGGGATTCGGCAGGCCCGCCTCGCGCCCGTAGCATGAGAGCTCCGTCCCCACGTAGGAACAAACGCCCTTGCTACTGGCAATCCACAAGGGCCCCTCAGGGTCGCGGAGAATGCCGCTGATCTTCGCGTCGACCAGGTACTGCGTGCCTCCGGGAATGCTCACCTCGCCCGCTTGCAGCACCGCGACACCACCCCCGTTGGTGCCCAGCCACACCCGCTCGTCCTCGGGGAACAGCGTGTAGATCTCCGGGTGCGGTAGCGCTTGAGGCGCAGCGATCAGTTCGTAGCGATCGTCGGCGAAGTGGTAGAGGCCCTGCAGGGCGCCCACCCACAGGGCATCGCTGCGACGCGGATCGGCGGCGACGGACCAGATGCCGCGCTCCACCAACCCGTGGCGCTCGCTGAAGCGCTTGGTCAGCCCGTTGCGCACGCGGACGACGCTCAGGGTGTGATCCCCCAGCCACAGGCTGCCTTCGTGATCCTCAGTGAACGCGCGAATGGCCGGGTAGGTGGGCGCGCCCGGGGAGTCTGCGACGAGGGCGCCCTGGAAGAAGCGCAACAGATGCTCGTCCGTGGCCACCCAGAGCATGCCGTCGCCATCCACGTGCATCGCCGTCACCGGATTGGTGATCGCCCGCTCGGCGCCGAAGACCTGGCGCCACTCGCCGCCGTCCAGGCGGAGGACGCCGCGGTTGGTGCCCGCCCAAACCGCCCCTTCGTAGTGGCGCAGTCTCGAGACCGTAGCGGTGGCGAAAGCCTGCGGTAGGGGCGGCGTCGCTGCGGCGGGCGCATCGCCATCCACCCGCCAGACCCGGCCGACGCCACCGACCCACACCTCGGCGCCGCGGGTCATCACCGCGTGCACGGGTTCCCTGGCCTCACTCCAAGGCTGCAGCTGCTCTCCCGCCGTGCGCAGCAACCCGAGATCGGTCGCCACCAGCAGCGTGCCGTCGTCCCGCTCGGCGATCTCGCGCGCGTCGAAGGCGACGCTCTCGCTGGCATTCGGAAGTGTTAGGTGAAGCGCCCGAAAGGTCTGATCGTGGTAAACCGACACGCCCCGGTACGTGGCCACCCACAGGCGACCGCGACGATCCCGGTGGAGATCACGGATGATCGCCCCCGTGAGCTCGGGCGCCGACTGCGGGGTGAAGCTGCGAAAGCGCACACCATCGAAGCGCGCCAAGCCACCACGCGTGCCCACCCAGAGGTAACCGCGCTCGCCCTGGGCCAGGGCCGTGACCTGGGTCTGCGGCAGCCCGTCCTGCAAGCCCCAGGTGTCCGTGAAGTAGTGGTGGATCTGCTTGTCCGGGTCCAGGGCATGGACAGCCGCGGGGAGTAGCAATGCGCCGAGCAGCGCCAACAGCGCAGCGTGACAACGCCGCGGCCGCAAGGCGCACGAACTCGCAAAACGTGGCAGGGACCCGGTCAAAGGCAAGGGCTGGTTCCTTCAGCGGAGAGGCCGATCGGAGCCCTGGATTGTAGCCACCACGATCGCGCCCATGCGGTGGCGCGAGCCACGCTTTGCCCTGTCAAGGTCAGGAATTTGTGACCCATCCGACGATCGGTCATCGACGCGGGACACACTTCCCAAGAACCGATCGTTATGTTGAGAGATTGGGATTCGGATCCCACGCCAAGGCGTTTACCCCTGCGTACTACCTTGGATTTTCATTAGGCACGCGGGGCGAACGCACGACATACGCGACGGCTAATCGTCCTCCGATCCCGGCAGGGCGATCTGCGGGTACTCGCCGCCGGCCGCTTCCGCCGCGTCGACCTCCCAGCCACCGATCAGTAGGTAGGTCGAGCGACGAGGCACCTCGATGGAGAAACGTCCGTCATCATCGGCTGTCGTGGTGGTGAGACGCTTCGGCTCGGAGAAGGGCCTGGGCGCCTGGCGCATCACCTCCACCCGCACGCGCTCGATCGGCACGCCCGACCCGTCGACGACGGTGCCGCTGTAGGTGTGGACGCTGCTGCAGGCGGCACCGCCCGTAAGCACGACCAAGGTGGTGAGCATCACTCGAAGCTGTCGCATCCTCATCCTTCCTGTTCGCTCGACGCCTGCACGAGCCTGCCAAGATCGGCAGGGGCGCAGCAACCGACCCGCTAGCGTTTCCGACCTCTTGGCCGTCCTACGCGACGGGCTGACCAACGTCCTCGGGCACAGGCTGCGCCAGGGAAAACAGTGCACGAACATCGACATGCCGCTCCAAGGCATCCGCCAACTCGTCGAGCGCCGCCTCCACGCTGGCGTCGAAGGCCAAGGCCGATCCGGCCCCCGCCCGGCGGGTCTCCAACCATGCCCGGCGGAACTCGTCGCCGTGAAACATGCCGTGCAGGTAGGTGCCCTCCACCCGCCCATCGCCACTGCGCTCACCCTCGAGGACACCGTTCAGCCTAAGCAAGGGATCGCCGCTCCTCTGCCCTACCCTGACCCCCGAGTGAATCTCGTAACCCGTCACCGGCGCGCCGCTGCGCAGGCACTGGCCCTGCGCCTGGCGCACCTGCTTTTCCTTCGCCATCCGCGTCACGAACGGCAGCAGACCCAGCCCCTCGATTCCCCCCGGATCGCCGTCTACGCCCGCCTCATCGACGATTCGCCCACCCAGCATCTGCAAGCCACCGCAAATGCCCGTGACCCAGCCGCCCCGCTGCGCGTGAAGGCGAATCTGCTCGGCCCACCCCTGCTCGTGCAGCATGCGCATGTCCGCGAGGGTCGATTTCGTTCCGAGCAAGAGCACCACATCGGTCTGCGCCGGCAGCGCACGGCCCGGCGCCACCCACTCAACCGAAACGTTAGGCTCCGCCCGCAGGGGATCGAGGTCGTCCACGTTGGCGATGCGCGAGGTCAGCGGCACGGCGATGCGCAGGGGCTCGAGGCCGGGCGCAGCCGCCAACCCAGGCACCGCCGGCGGCGACTGGAGGTCCATCGCGTCCTCCGCGGGCAGACGTGCCACGCAATCGAGCCAGGGGATCACGCCGAGGCTGGCCCATCCCGTTCGCTCGCGGATGAAGGTGAGACCATCGTCGAACAGAGCGCGATCACCGCGAAAGCGGTTGATGAGGAAGGCCCGGATCATGGCTGCGTCGTCAGCGGCCAGCACCGCTTGCGTGCCCACCAGCGAGGCGATAACGCCGCCGCGATCGATGTCGGCCAGCATGACCACCGGCACCTGGGCGGCGGTCGCAAAGCCCATGTTGGCGATGTCGCCCGCGCGCAGGTTGACCTCCGCCGGACTGCCAGCCCCTTCGACGATGATCAGCTCGTGGCGAGTGGCCAGCTCGGCGAAGCTGCCGAGCACCGCTTGCAGCAAGTGCTCGCGCCGCTCGCGGTAGGCGCTCGCCTGCAACTGCCCGGCCACCTGTCCGCGCACGATCAAGCGCGCGCCGCAGTCGCTCTCGGGTTTGATCAGCACCGGATTGTGATGAACGCTCGGCGAGATGCCGCAAGCGCGGGCCTGGAGCGCCTGCGCCCGACCGATCTCACCGCCATCGGCACAGACGGCCGCGTTGTTGGACATGTTCTGCGCCTTGAACGGCGCCACGCTCAGGCCTCGGCGCTTGGCGACCCGGCAGAGGCCGGCCACGATCACCGACTTGCCGACGTTGGAGCCGGTGCCCTGAATCATGATGGCGCGGGTGGACATGGCTGAATGCTAGGGAGCCAACGCGTCGACGATGCGCACTGTGAGGCCGTCCGGGTCCTCGCTCACACGCCCCTCGATGGCGAAGACATCGCGTAGGCGCTGCGGCGTCAAGGTGACCCGCGGTGGACCGTCGGCCACGATCCGCCCGTCCTGCAGCCACACCAGGCGATCGGCGAAGCGGGCCGCCAGGGCGAAGTCGTGCAACACGACCAGCGCGCCGCCGCCGCCCTCGCGTACGTAGCGCTGCAGCCCGTGCATCACATCGAACTGGTAGCGCGGATCGAGCGCCGCCACGGGCTCGTCCGCCACCAGCAGCGGCGCCTCGGCGGCGAGGGCGCGCGCCAGATGCACCCGCGCCAGCTCGCCCCCGGACAGGGCATCGGCGCGGCGGTGGGCGAAATCGCTCAGGTGGCAAGCGGTCAGCGCATCGTGCACGGCTCGGCGATCGTCGTCACCGAGCCGGCCGGGCGTCGCCCCGTAGGCGTAGCGTCCCAGGGAGACCACATCGATCACTCGGACCGGCCACGCCAGCGAGCGGCTCTGCGGCAGGTAGGAGACGCGCTGGGCGCGCTCCACCGGTGACAAGCGATTGGCTGGCGCATCACCGATTGAGGCGACACCCGCACTGATCGGCGCCAAGCCGAGCGCGCAGCGCATCAGGCTGGTCTTGCCTGCACCGTTGGAACCTAACAGAACCACAAGCTCGCCCTGGGAGATGCGCAGATCGATCGATCGCAACACCTCACGATCACCGATCGACGCGCTGACCCCCTCGAGCACCAGAGCCATGGGCGTGGCGACGCTCATGGGCGCTCCCCCTGACCCGATCGGCGTTGCATGGCGATCCAGACGAACGCGGGCGCGCCAAGCAGGGCCGCCACCACGCCGAGCTTGAGCTCGCTGCTGGTGGGCACCAGGCGAACCGCGATGTCCGCCAGCACCAGCACCAAGCCGCCCAGCAAGCCGGCGGGGATCAGGGTACGAGCCGGGTCGTACTGCACGAGGGGACGCACCACGTGGGGTGCGACGATACCGACGAAGCCGACCGCCCCGGCCAGCGCAACGGCGCCGCCAGTGGCGATGCCGGCCCCGATCACCACCCGCAGACGCGCCTGCGCCAGGTGCACACCCACCGCCGCGGCGGCTTCCTCGCCCAGCGCGAGCGCCGTCAGGGGGCGACGCGAGATCAGCAGGATCGCTACGCCCGTGCCGATGAAGGGCACGGCCACGGCGAGATCGCGGGCGCTGCGGTTGGCGACGGTGCCGAGGGTCCAGTTGATCATGTCCGCCAGGGAGAAGGGATTCGGCGCCAGGTTGAGCAACAGCGCCATCACGGCACCGACGAAGCTCGACAGCCCCACGCCCACCAGGATCAGCGTGACCACGGATCGCACGCGCAGGGCGACGGCCGCCAACAGCGCGGTGGCGAGGACTGCGGCCAGCGCCGCGCTCATCGGCACCAGAAAGACGCTCACGGTGCCGAGGCCGTAGTACAGCACCAGGGTGGCGCCGAGGGTCGCCGAGGCCGAGACGCCCAGCACCCCGGGCTCGGCCAACGGATTGCGTAACAACCCCTGCAGCGCTGCGCCGCTCACGCCGAGGGCGATGCCGACGAGCAAGGCGGCGGCGGCCCGCGGCAAGCGAATCTCCCACACCACGATGGCATCGCCGGGCGTGCCGACGCCGGCCAGGGCGCCCAGGACGCGCGTCAGTGGCAGGGGCGTCGAACCCAACAACGTGGCGGCGAACAGCCCGAGGCCGATGGCGACCAGCAAGGCGATGATGAGCGCCGCATCCCGCGGCGGGCGCCAAGCGCTCATCGCCGGGCCGCTTCGGCGACCACCGCCACGCCGGCCAAGGCTTCCACCGCCTCGACCAGGAACCAACCGCCACAGGCCACCCAGGACGAGTCCAGCCTGACCGTCGGCAGCGTATGCACCTGGCGACGGGCGACCGGGTGGGTGGCGGAGGACCAGGCGTCCACGATGGGATCGCGATCGCCCACGAAGGCGAGGGCGATCACCTCAGGCTTTTCGTAGGCCATCCGTTCGAGGGGAATGGGATGCCACCCTGCCTTGCGCTGGAAGTTGCGCAGTCCGGCCGTGCGAATCATCTCGTCTATGAGGGTGCCGGGCCCGGCGCTCACGCCCGAGGATGGCAGGTACAGCACGCTGGGCCCATCGCTCGTCGCCTGGTTTGCAAGAGCCGCCAGACGCTGCGTCATCCGCGTGGCGAGCGCGCGGCCTCGCTCGGGCATACCGAGCGCTGCGCCCATGGCCTCGACGCTGCGCTTGGCGCCGGCGATGTCGTTCACGTAGGGCACTTGCACCACGGGGATCCCGGCCTGGGCAAGGAACTGCCCAGCCCGCGGTCCGCCGCCGTAGCTGCGCACCACCAGGTCCGGTTGCAGCACGAGCACGTCCTCGGCGCTCGGGCGCACGCTGGGCAAGCCCTCAGCGCGGTCGCGTACCCACGAGTAGGTGGCCGTGGCGTGCGGCGAGACGCGCAGGATGTGCTCGCGATCGAGCAGCGCCACGACGTATTGATCTGCGCAGTAGTCGAGGCTGATGACCCGCTGCGCCCGCGCGGGTGCAGGCGGCAGCGCCGCGGACGGCGCGGGATCAGGTGGGTGACCGCAAGCCCCGAGCAGCGTCGCAAGGAGACCGAGGCAGATTCCGCGAAGGCGCGCCGTCATGGGTGTTCCCGCCGAGCTCGCGTACCGACGCGAGCGCATTTCGCCACATGAGTCCGTCGCTACAGGGCACACCTGGGGCGCGGTATCGGACACCGTGTCGCTTCAAGGGAATGCAGGAATTCCTGTCCTCGAGGGCTGGACCCGGCCCCGGACGAGCGACGCGATGGCAGGTCTACTGACTCACGGGTCGTCGCGTTCGGCAGCGGCCTTCCCAGCCTCGCGGTGGACGCGAAAGCCAGTGGCGTCAGTGCTGCCTGCTCACCGTTTACAGTTGCGGGCACAGTCCCGGAGTTGCACCGGGTTCCCTATCAAGTCCTTACCGGACACCATCTTCGCGGGACTATGGGACAGGGCGTAGCCCCTGTCAACGCGGCTCCTGGCACGGTTTCGCCCTACGCGGGCACAAGCGACACGCACCGCCTAGCGAGCCGATTGACCCGGCGAAGACACCGGCGAGCACCGCTCGCGACCGTCGACCGGAAAGCGTGCGACCGTTGCCGCCCGCTGCTCATCATTCGCCCCTAAGTGTTCAGTCGGTCTCGAAGGGCCCTGGCGACCTCGGGGACGCGGGCAGCTCCGCGCCCCCTTCAGGACTCCCGGCACCGGCAGGCATCCGTTGCGTCAAAGCAACATCGGGACAGGAAATTCGACACCCCACAGAGGATCGTCCGGAAGCTTTAATACAACTTCGCGCAACACTGGGCTATATTGCGGATCCATGACACTGCAGTGCAGGGTAAACCCGTTGTGAAGACAACGGCCTGCAACGCATTCCGCGGGTGATCCATTAGAGGGGGGGCACCCTCGGAGACAGGGCCGGGATGAGGCTAGCGAAGGGGAAACCGCTTTCGACCGGGTCCTGGCGTTGCGTGTCATGAACGAACCGTCGCCGTGCTGGCGGGCGGGGAATGTATTTGAGTCTAGGGGGAACTTGATCCTATGAAGTTATCGACTCACCAGTCACGGCTACCGCTGGTCGTTGCCGTCGCCGCCGCCTGCGTCAGCGGCGGGCTGCCCACCTTAGCCCTCGCCCAGAGCGAAGGCCCGGTGGAAGAAGTCATCAGCGTCGGTACCCGACGTGCCGAACGCTCCGCAGCAGAGACGCCTGCACCGGTCGACGTGATCGGGCAGGACGAACTGCTGAACCAGGGCAACACGGACATCCAGAACATCCTGCGTACCTCCGTGCCGTCCTTTAACGTGAATTCCCAGCCGATCTCCGATGCGGCCACGCTCATCCGCCCCGCCAACCTCCGCGGCCTGGCGCCGGATGAAACCCTGGTCCTGGTGAACGGCAAGCGCCGCCACCGCGCCGCGGTCATCAGCTTCCTCGGCGGCGGTATCTCCGACGGTGCCCAGGGCCCGGACATCTCCGTGATCCCGGCCATCGCCCTGAAGCAGGTGGAAGTGCTGCGCGACGGCGCCGCCTCCCAGTACGGTTCGGACGCCATCGCCGGCGTGATCAACTTCGTGCTGAAGGATGCTTCGGAAGGTGCCTCCTTCGAGATCGAGGGCGGCGAGGCTTACGCGGGAGACGGTGAGCAGTTCTCCATCTCCGGTAACGTGGGCTTCCCGCTCTGGACTGACGGCAGCTTCGTCAACATCAGCGCCGAGTACAGCGAGATCAACGACACGATCCGCTCCGTCCAGCGCGACGACGCCCTGGGCCTGATCGCCGCCGGCAACGCAGACGTCATGGATATCTCCGTGAACGGCGTCACCGACGAGTTCACCCAGATCTGGGGTCAGCCGAACATCAACGATGACATCTCCGTCTTCGTCAATGCCGGCCTGCCCTTGAACGAATACGCCGAGCTCTACGCCTTCGGTAACTACGCCGAGCGCAACGTGGACGGCGGCTTCTTCTACCGCAACCCCACCAACCGCGGCGGTGTGTACTCCAACGACGGCGGCGCCAACCTGCTGGTGGGCGACCTGACGCCCGACGGCTCCGGCAACTGCCCCGTAGTCCCTGTGGTCGACGGCCTGCCTGACCCGGACGGCCTGGCGGCCCTGATCGCTGACCCGAACTGCTTCTCCTTCGTCGAGACCATCCCCGGCGGCTTCACGCCGCGCTTCGGTGGTGACCTGGAAGATGCGTCGGTGGCGGTTGGCCTGCGCGGCGAGATCCCCTGGGGCAACGGTCTCACCTACGACCTCAGCTACTACTGGGGTGAGAACGAGATCAACTTCTTCATCAACAACACGCTGAACGCGTCCCTCGGTCCGGATTCGCCCCGCGACTTCAACCCGGGCGGCTACGTGCAGACGGATAACAACATCGAGTTGAACCTCGGTTACGGCATCCCGAACAGCGTCTTCGCCTCGGACATCGGTATCGCCTTCGGCTTCCAGTACCGCGAAGAGGAATTCGAGATCATCGCCGGTGACGCGAACTCCTTCGAGATCGGTCCGCTGGCCGCCCCGTCCGACGCCTTCCCGGCCGGTCAGGGCTTCTCCTCGAGCTCCAACGGCTTCGGTGGCTTCACCGCCGCCAGCGCCGGCACCAACTCCCAGAGCAACTACGCTCTGTACTTCGAAACGGAAACCGACATCACCGACCGCTTGGTCCTGCAAGGCGCCGTTCGCTTCGAGGACTACGACACCTTCGGCAGCACCACCAACTGGAAGTTGGGCGGTCTGTTCAAGGCCAGCGACAACGTCACCCTGCGCTCCACCATCAGCACGGGCTTCAAGGCCCCGACGGCGGGTCAGGCCAACGTGACCAACATCACCACCGCCTTCACCGGCGGCGTGCTGAACGACCAGGGCACCATTCCGCTCTCGAGCGCAGCCGGTCAGTTCATCGCTGATCGCCTGGAAGCGCAGACGGGTGTACGTCCCGAACTCGGCCCCGAGGATTCGGTGAACTTCTCCATCGGTGCAGCCTTCGACGCGGGTCCGATCAGCTTCACGCTGGACTACTTCCGCATCGAAGTGGACGACCGCATCTCGATCTCCACCCAGCAGGACTTCCAGGGTGAGCTGATCGCGACGGCTGACGAGAACGGCGTGATGCTGCCGGACAACCCCACCACCAGCCAGGCGCTCTTCGCCCTGGACGATGCGGGGATCCTGAACGCAGCGGACTTCGCCGGTTCGGAGGATTTGGCGAGCTTCGGCTTCTTCAACAACTCCTTCGACACGCGCACGCAGGGTATCGACCTGGTCGCCAACACGGACTTCACGATCTACGACGGCTCCAGCTCGTCGTTGGCCCTGGCGTTCAACTGGACCGACACGGAAGTGACCGATCGCGGCCTGGACACGGCAGCACCGCTGTCCCTGGGTCGTCAGCGTCAGCTCGAGGAGAACATCCCGAACTTCCGCGGCAACCTCACCTTCAACCACTTCCAAGGCCCGTTCCGCGGCATGGTGCGGTTGAACTACTGGGGTGAGTTCTTCGAGTGCCACCTCGACGCCACGAACGACGATCCGGCCCTCGGCGGTTGCGACCTGCCGATCGACAGCGATGCCATCGTGACCGTGGACATGGAGGCAGCCGCCACCATGTTCGACAACCGCATCGAAGTGGTGCTGGGTGCACAGAACGTGTTCGATACCTTCCCGGACGAGAACCCGTTCGCCGGTATCGTGGGCGCCCTGTACCCGACCACCTCGCCGAGCGGTTTCTTCGGCGGCCTGTGGTACCTGAAGCTGCGCGGTCAGTTCTGATCGCGTAAGCGAACTGAGTGAGTAGGCCCCGTCGCATGACCTGCGGCGGGGCTTTTTTTGCCTCTACGCTGCGAGCACCTTGTCGCGCAAGCGGCCAGGTGGGATAGGCGGTGACATCAAATACCCTTGACCAAGGGTACAGCCTAGTTCGATCAGCGTATCTCGTTGGGCGGTGGTCTCGATGCCCTCGGCAATCACTCCGAGACCGAGCCCAGACGCTAAGGCTAGGATTGAAGACACGATGGCTTTGTCCGCAGCGTCTTCAGCCACTCGCTCAACGAATGACGAGTCGATTTTCAAGAAATCCACCGGAAGCGCCCTGACCGATGAGAGCGTGGCATACCCCGTGCCGAAGTCGTCTACGCCGACCGGAATGCCACGGGCCCTCAGTTCGTCGATTTGACGCCGCATCGACCCATAGGCTTGCAGCATCGCACTTTCCGTTAGCTCGATAGACACTCGATGCTCGAGTTGGTGGCGATCGAGCCCTTGCCGAACGAGACCGGCGAAATCTGTCTGCCCGATCTGCCTAGCAGAAGCATTGATCGCGACCCTCATGCCGTTCAGCTCCTTCGGGAAGCGCTGCAAGTCCTGAAGTACTTGCTCAAATACGAATTCGCCGAGAGGCACGATGAGCCCCGTGTCCTCAGCTATTTCGATAAAGCGACCTGGCAGAATCACGCCCTTTTCAGGGTGATTCCATCGCACCAGCGCCTCCGCGTGGGAGACCTCACCGGAGATGAGATTGGCGATTGGTTGATAGACCACCGACAGTTGATGCTCACGGATCGCATCACGAAGTTCACGCTCCATGTTCATCCGATCCACGGCCCGCTGTCGCATAGCAGTTTCGAACATCTGTGTTCTTGAACGGCCCAGCGACTTGGCTCGATACAAGGCGGCGTCCGCATCGCTAATCATGAGTTGCGCCGTGTCTTCGGAACCGTTGGAAAGACGGGCGCCTATAGAGACTCTCACGGTGCTTAGCCCACCTGAGGCCTCAATCGGTGTGAGGAGCGCGTCGGAGATACGCTCAGCGGTCGCGTTCAAGACTCGCTCAGCCTCGGCGAGGTCAGTAGGCAGGTCATCGCAAATCACGATGAACTCATCTCCACCGAAGCGAGCCGCCGTGTCGCTCTCGCGCACCACCCGCACGATCACTGCGGCGACAGCCCGCAACAGCTCATCCCCTGCCGGATGGCCGAGGCTGTCGTTCACCACCTTGAAGTTGTCCAAGTCGAGGAACAGCAATCCGACCCGAGAGTTGCGACGACGCGCCCTTGCAAGCCCCTGCTCCAGTCGATCGACCGCTAGCGATCTGTTTGGCAGCCCCGTGAGCAGATCATGGTTGGCCATGTGCTCGAGGCGTTCCAGTGCGTCTTTTCGCTCTGTAATGTCCTCGATTTGAACGAGGGCATGAGGGTTGGAATCACTATGCTCACCAACTCGTGTGCCTACTGCGCGAACCCATCGGCTTTGCTCGTCGTAGGACGGTTGCGCCTGCCACTCCAACTCGAACCGAGAGCCTGATTGGGCCAAGGTGTTCAGCATTGAGTCTGCTTCCGAGCGATGATCGGGGCCAATGAAATCGATGAAGAGGTTTCCGGGCAGATCGTCAGTGCGCAGAATGCGCTCTGCCGCGTTATTCGCTTCCGCAATGCACCCTAACTCCCCAGGATCGAGCGAAACCAGGAGCTGTCCGGAGGACGAGTCATCGAACGAGGCCCGGAAGAGTGCTTCAGCGCGCTCGGCCACCTGCCGTGCTTCTTTTTCTTTGTTGAGGTCTTTGACTTGAGCGATGAAGTGGAGGGGTTCTCCGTTCGTGTCGCGGGCCACTGAGACCGACAACATCCCCCACACAGGGGATCCATCGGGCAAAAGGTAGCGCTTCTCGGCCTGAGCTGACCGCAGCTCACCGTGGATGAGTGATTCGATAATCCCTACGCTGCTCTCCACATCGTCCGGATGCGTAATGGACTGGTAGTCTGCTTTGAGCAGCGAAGCCCGGTCCCGTTGAACGAAGTCACAGAAGGCGTCATTGACGGCGAACAGGGAGCCATCGACCCGCGCAAGTACCATGCCGATAGGGGCATTGTCGAAGGAAACCCGAAGCTGTTGTTCCGCTCGCTCGAGTGCTTGCTGTCGGCGCATAACGTCGCTGATATCGTTGTGCGCGCCGAGCATCCGAACCGGAACTCCGTCTCCATCACGGATGGCAATGCCGCGACACCGCACCCATACCGTGTGTCCATCGGCGTGCCTGTACCGGACAACCTGGTCGTAGGGGTGGTCAGGATTCGCCATGTGAGCTTTCGCATTCGCTAGGGCGACCTCTCGATCGTGAGGGTCAATGATCGCCTGCCACTCGGACGCGGAAGCTGTTTTCGTTGCGGGATCGACCCCCAACACGGACCAGAAGCGATCGCTCATCCATTCGGCATCGCCGTCGATTAGATCCCAATACCACAAACCATCCAGCGACCCCTCCTCGATAAACCGGAATACGGAAGGGCTCTCGCGCACCAGGTTTTCAAGCTCTCGTTGTAAGTAGTGCGTCGGGAGAGCATCGTCTGAGCCTGAAGTCACGCGTAGTCTCCTCAGAGCGAACCCGAAGCGGTGGTAAGGGCTTCGGCCCACGATGCTGCATCGCAAGTCGAGGCGAACGTCGCATTATCGCGTTAGAAGGAGGAGCTATACCAGCCCTGCACACCATGCTTTGGCTGAACCCGATCACCTGGAAAGGAACCCGCGGCACCGCAACAAGCCCCTAGTTGAGAGCTAACTCGCGAAGGTTCGGCTTACGCAATCGTCAGGTGTTGGCTCTCATCGAACTCGCAGACGCTGTTGATCGAGGCTTTTTGGCGATTTTCACTCAAGAGGAGTTGCTGGAGCTTGCAATCGTGCCCGGCATACGCCGCGGACTGCGGTCGCCTTCGTGCAATTGCCACAGCTCAACCAAGATTATTGTTGACATTGAGGGTAACCCTGAGCTTACACTCGTCTGCAGCCACTGAGCCTGCTGGTACGGTGGGGCGAGCCGACCGGCACCTCCAATCACCTGCCCCTCGCCAGCGCTGATAGCGCAGACAACCCAGCTTTGGCGAATGGTACGCGTTGGCAAAGCAGGCCAGACCTGAGGGCCTCACCTACGAGAGCTGCTGGGCGATACGCTCCACGCAATCGCGGTAGCTACGGCTGACCTTCAGCTCCTTGCCACAGTCGAGCTCTAGGAAGGACTCGCCGTTGATATGCCCGCGGATCGAGGAGACGCGGGTGATGTTGACGATGGTGGAGCGATGCACGCGGGCGAAGCGCTCCGTGCCCAGCATCTGCTCGATCTGCTTCATGGTCCCGCGCAGCACGTGGGTCTCGCCGAGGGCGTGCACGCACAGGTAGTCGCCCGCCGACTCGATCCAGGCGATGTCGTCCATGTCCACGCAGGTGGTGCGGCCGGCGTTCTTGATCGCCAGGCGTCGTGGCTTGGCCTGCAAGGCGCCCTCGTTCTCGAGCGCCTGCTCCAGGGACATCTCCTCACCGGTGATGTCGCAGATCAACTTCAGCAGACGCGAGCGGTGGTCCGACGCCTCGCGCGCCACGGCGTGGGCACGGGCGCGCTGCAGGGCGGCCTGCAACCGTCGGTCGTCGATGGGCTTCAGGAGGTAATCGAGGGCGTTAGCCTCGAAGGCACGGATCGCGTGCTCGGCGAAGGCCGTGACAAAGATGACGATGGGCATCTGCGGGCCCGCGAATTCGCGAAGGGTGGCGAAGCCGTCGAGCACGGGCATCTGAATATCCAGGAACACGAGGTCCGGTTCGTGCTCGCGCACGGCCGCGATCGCTTCACGGCCGGTGCTGCAGCGGGCACAGATGTCGATGTCCTCCTCCTTGCGGAGGCGGATCTCCAGGCCCCGGCGGGCCAGTTCCTCGTCGTCGACGATGATCGTTCTCAGTGTCTTCACTCCCGAGTTCCCCCTGGCCTCGCGGGCGGCGCCATCCGCCAGGTTCTCCTAGTGCCCTGATGATCTCAGGAGACAGTGCGTCGCACGAGAGGTTCCGAAACACCGAAGGGAGGCGCCTGCGAAAGGAAGGTCCCAGGCCGATCGAAGCGCTTTCCGGTACCGCTCGCCCCCTTCGCCGGTCAGCGCACCTCGTCCCTGGGACGCGCCCCGGCAGACCGCCTCCCCTAGCTCGAGGCCTCGCGCTCCAGGGGCAGGTTGATGCTGATGACCAAGCCCTTGGGGCTGTTCGGCGCGAGGGTCAGGGCCTGGGCGTCGCCGTAGAGTTGCTTCAAGCGCTCGCGGGTGTTCTTCAGGCCCACGCCGGTGGAGCCGTGGCTTGCGGTGCTGCCGTTCTTGAGGCCCGGGCCGTCGTCGGCGATGGTCACCATCAGGGATTGGTGATGGGTGCGGGCGGCGATGCGGATGGTGCCGCCCTCCTCGCGCGGGCTGATCGCATACTTCACCGCGTTCTCGATCAGCGGCTGCAGGATCAGGCTGGGCACGAGGCCGTCGAGGGCATCACCGGCCACCTCGCGCTGGATCGTGAGGCGCTCGCCGAAGCGGACCTTCTCGATCTCGAGGTACAGATCCAGGGCCTCCAGCTCCTGGCGCAGAGTCACCCGGCGCATGGGGTCGTTGTCCAGGGAGTAGCGCAAGAAATCGCTTAGGCGCGTCACGCACTCGTTGGCCATCTCCGTGCGGTGATCGAGGATCAGGGTGGAGATGGCGTTCAGGGTGTTGAAGAGGAAATGCGGATTGAGCTGGTAGCGCAGCATGGTGAGCTGCGCCTGGTGCGCCGCCGCCGTGGCGTTCAGGGCGCGACGCGTCTGGTCCTGCAGCTCCTGGTAGTACTTGATGCCGAAGTAGAGCCCGCTCCAGCACACGAAGAGGTAGAAGGTGCCGAGGTAGCCGCCGAAGTAGCTCTTCCAGTCGCTCGGCGTCCAGCCGCCCTTCACCCAATCGAAGTAGAGCTGGTTGATCACCAGGGAGCGCACGCTGGCGAGGGCGAAGCACAGGGCGAGCGCCGAAAGCGCCAGCTTCACCGGTGGGAAGGACCACCAGCGCCGGTAGATCGCTCGCATGGGCACGGTGAAGGCGATCCCGAGCAGGCCCGAGACGGAGATCACCCACAGGTAGGACTCGGGCTTGTCGTAGGCGAAGGCGCCGATGTAGGCGGTCACCACGTAGCCCGCCCACCCGCTCAGGTTCAAGGCCCAATAGAAGCGGTTGCGGTCCGCCAGCAGCTCCCGGATGTTCATGGGGATAAGAATCGCACAGGCGCATCACCCTGTGGGATTTGGGCTAACGCGTGCAGGATTCAGCCCCCCGCCGTGAGCACGGCGACCGCCTCGCCGTCATCGAGGGCTTCGGCACCGCGCACAGCCACGCGATCCCCAGGGCTCAACGATCCCTCGACCGCCACGCGCGGGCCACTCGCCTCGCGCAACAGTACGGCCACGCGCTCCGCGCGGTTGTCGCTGCCGATGCGCATGACGAAGGCGCCGTCAGCGCCGAGCACGACCGCGTCGCGGGGCACGGTGAGCGCGTGGTTCGCCGAGATGGGAATCGCGAGGCTCACGAGCTGGCCCGCCGCCAGATAGGTCGACGCGTCCCCGGGCAGGTCGATGCGCAGTTCGAAGGTCTGCGACGCCTCCACGGCCGCCGGCACCACCGTGCGCACCAGCCCGGGCAGGGTGAGCTCGCCGAGCGTCACATCCACCTGCACGCCCGTCGACACGCGCGGCAAGTGGCGCACGGGCACAGCGGCACGCACTTCGAGGGTTCGCGTATCCGTCATCTCCGCGAGCACGTCGCCGCGGGACACGTCCTCGCCGCCGCGTCGCGCCTGGGTGATCACCACGCCCGCGAAGGGCGCCGGCACCGTGCAACGCTCCAGCGCCTTGCGCGTCTGACGCACCCGAACGCTGCCGATGCGCCCCTCCATGCGGGCGAGGTCTCGATCGGCCCGCACCCGCGCCACCTGGCTCACGGACGCGGCCAGCTGCGCCTGCTCCAGGCGTTCCACCTCCTCGGCGAAGGCCCGCGCCCGGATCTGCTCCCGCTCCACCTCCGCCTGCTGCTCCTCCATCTGCAGGTGCAGGGCATCGCAGTCGAAGCGCGCGACGGCCTCACCGGCGCGCACGTAGGTGCCCGGTTCAGCCACCCACTGCAGCTGACCGTCGAGGCCCGCCGTGAGCGAGGCCGCGTTTCGACTGTGCACCGTGCCGGCACTCGCGATGCGAGGGATCAGCGCCTCGGAGATCACCTGCGAGACGGTGACGGGCACGCTGGGCCCGTTCGGCACTTGGGCGAACGCTGCCAGGGGCAGCAGGGCCAAGGCACTCATCGACAGCGTGGGACGTTTCATGATGGCGGTCTCCTCAAGGTCAGGCGGCGGACAGGGGCGCGAGCGATCCGTCGGCGGTCGCCTGGCGCCGCTCCCCGAGGCGCAAGATGCTCGGCAACAGCACCAACGTGAACACGGCGCTCACGCTCATGCCGCCGACGATCACCGTGGCCAGTCCGCGATAGATTTCACTGCCCGCGCCCGGCACCAGCATCAGCGGCAACATACCGAACACGGACGTTAACGTACTCATGAAGATGGGTCGGGCCCGCAGGCGTATGGCCTGCGCCACGGCGTCGCGCCGCGAAGCGCCCTCGCGCTCCGCCGCACGCGTTTGATGCACGAGCAGGATGGCGTTGTTCACCACCAGGCCCAGCATGATGATGAAGCCGATCATCGTGAGCAGCTCCAGCGACTGGTGGGTAAAGAGGTTCAGGACGCGCAGGGAAATCACGCCCCCCACCACGGCCAAGGGCATCACCAGCACCACGATCAGGCTGTCGCGCAGGGAGCGGAACATCGCCGCCATGATCAGCAGCAGGATCAGGATGGCGAGGACGAAGTTGCGCGCCATCGTGCTCACGGCGCCCGCCAACTGATCGGCGGTACCGCGGTAGAAGACGCTCGCCTGGGCCGGCAGGGCGTCGGCGAGCACCGGGTCGACCACGCCGCGCAGGGTCTCGAGCGCCTCCTCCATGGTCAGCTCCGCCGGGGGCAGCACCTGCAGGGTGATCGTGCGCTGACCGTTCACGCGGCGCAGCTGCGTGGGGCCGACGGTGCGCTGGGGTTGAGCCAACTCGCCCAGTAGCTGCACGCCCGCCAGCGGCGTGGCGATGGGCGTGGCGGCCAGGTCTTCCGGCGTCTCCCAACCCCCGCCCCAGAGGATCACGTCGTAGCCCTCGTTGCCGTCGAAGTAGCGCCCGCCGAAGAGGCCGCCGGTGAAGGCACGCGTGGCGTCGGCGATGTCCGCGCGATCGAGCCCCGCCTGCACGATGCGAAGGTCGTCGGGCATCAGCTGCAGCTCAGGCTTGGAGAGGGTGACGCCGGGCATGGCGCGGGCGGACCAGCCATCCAGGCCGGCGTCGATCGCCGCCTGCCCCGCACGCGCCGCTTCCATCAGGGGCACCAGCTCCGGGCCCTGGATGTCGATGTCGATGTTGCGCCCGCCCGAGACGCCGATGTTCAGCAGGGAGGCGCGCGAGACGAAGACATCGGTGCCGGGCAAGCCGGCGAGCAGCTCCTCGCGCAGCAATTCCATCAGCTCGGGTGCTTCACGCGGATCCTGGGGATAGATGAACACGCCGGACGCGTTGGCGCCGTAGGAGTAGAGGTTGTAGCCCCGGATGCCGGGCCGCGCCTCGCCGTCCACGTGGGGCTTCAGGCGCCGCATCACATCGGCCATGAGCTCGCGCTCGATGGTGCCTAAGGGAATGCCCTCGGGCAGGCTGAAGGACACCTGCACGCCGTCGGCGTCCGCCTGCGGCAGGAAGTCGAGCTTGGGCGCCAGGGTGACCGTGAGCACCGGCGGCACGGACAGCAGCAGCACCACCCACATGAGGCGGCGCCGGGGCGATCCCGTGAGCGCCATCAACGTGGCGGTCAGCCGGTCCCACAGGGGAGAGAGTCGATCGGTCACCGACACGCCGCGCAGCAGGAAGCCACTCGCCACCGGCAACACGGTCAGCGCGGCCACCGTCGAGGCGGCCACGGCCACCGACAGGGTGAGGGCGAGATCCGCAAACAGCTGACCTTCGATACCGCGCATGAACAGGATCGGCAGGAAGATGGCGACGCTCGTGACCGTAGAGGCGAACAGCGCCCCCACCACCTGCGAGGGCCCCTCGCGGACCGCCTGCCCCATGGGCATGCCGCCCTGGCGCAGGCGCACGATGTTCTCCTGCACGATGATGGCCGCATCGAGCACCAGGCCCACGGCGAACGCCAGCCCGGCCAGGGACACGACGTTGAGGCTGCGCCCGAGCAAGCTCAAGGCGATGAAAGCCGATAGCAGGGAGAAGGGTATCGTCAGCGCGATGAGGAGCGTCGCCCGCCACCCGCGCAGGAACAGCCACAGCACGCTGAGGGCGAGGGCCACACCCAACAGCAGGTTGCCGTTTACCAACGCGATGGCGCGGCGAATGTGCACGGAGGCATCGAAGCTGAGCACGATCCGCAGCGCCTCCTGCTGCAGGGGGCCCGCGTTGAGTTCTTCGATGACGCCGTTGATCTGATCCAGCACGGTTACCGTGTTGGCGCCGTACTTGCCCTGCACGCGGATGTAGTAGGCGGGGTAGCCCGTGCGGTACATGAAGCCCGAGCGCGGGTACAGCTCCGTGGTCACCTCGGCGATGTCGCGCAGGTAGATGGGTTGGTCGGCGCGGCGCGCCACGATGAGGTTGCCGAGCTGCGACAGGTCGAAGCCGCCGAGGAAGCGCACCGTGTACTGACGACGCCCCACGCTCGCCGTGCCGCCGGTGCTGTGCACGGCACGATTCAGCGCCTCGCTGATCTGTGAGATCTCGACCCCGAGGCTCGCTGCGCGGTGGGGATCGAAGGTCACGAGCACCAGGGGTTCGCGTTCGCTCGCGAGGTCCACCCGCTGCACGCCGTCCACCGCCAGCAGGCGGGGTTCGACCTCGTCTTCGATGATGCGCTGAAACTCCGTCACGTCCGTGCCGGGCACGGGCACCTCCGGGTGTACGAGCAGGGTGGCCATCGGCGCGTCCCAACCGCCCACCTGAATGGAGGGCTCCTGCGCGTCGCTCGGCAGGTCATCAGTGTTGTTAAGCGCGCTGAGCACGTCGAGCATGGCTTGGCGCAGGTCCGTTTCCAGATCGAAGTCGAGGCGGATGTTGCCACCGCCCGCGTTGATGCGACTGCTCATCTTCACCACCCCGGGGACGGCGCGCAGGGCGTCCTCCTGGGGCTTGATGATGTTGGCCTCCACTTCCTGCGGGGCGGCTGCGCGCCACGCGGTGTTGATGTTGATCTGGGGATACTCGATGTTCGGCAGCATCTGGATGGGCAGCGTCGCCACCCCCACCACGCCCAGCACGATCACCAGGACCGCGCTGGCCAATAGGGCCGGCGGATGGTCGGCGGACAGGCGAATGAGTGACATGTTGCGAACCCTCGTCCCACGGTGAAGCGAACGGCGACGCGCCGTTTGGGAGGCTCACAGTGACGGCGACAGGGCGCCAAGAAAAGGCGAATCCGGCGGGACGAAGGCCATTCACGACGAGACGAAACCGCTCGTATTACGTCGAAACGCCTCGTCGTTGAACCCGCTCGATTCACCGCAAAGGCGCCTCGAGGAACGAGGCCCTGTGGAAGACTCGAGGCCTCCCTCGGCAACCCAGGTAAGGGGACCCACCATGAGAGCACTCCGCGATTTGATACTCGTCACGGCGTGCTGCGCCGTGGCCAACACGGCGCCAGCGCAGACCCTCACGCAGCAGAGCCTCGAGCAGGTGCAAACCGTGCTGCAGCGGGCGAATGAGGCCTACGGCGGCCGCGACAAGGTGATGGGCCTACGCTCGGTGGCCGTCGAATTCGAGGACACGAACTACAGCGTCAACCAGAGCCGCGGCACCGCCCAACCCTGGGATCGCGGCGAGAGCCACGGCCAGGTGTTCATCGACGTGCAGAACCAGGTGTTCGCCAACCGCGTCTACGGCAGCGGCGGCGGAGGCGCCTTCGCCAACGGCACGCTGCTGAACGGCGAGCAGAACTTCCAGGTCAACTACCGCGATCACACCATGACGCCGATCGCCGAGCCGGACTTCGCCAATACCAGCGGTCCCTTCGTTCGGGTCACCCCGGTGCTGCTCCTGCGCCAACTGAACGAGCAGAGCCGCACAGCGCACTACCTCGGGGAGACGTCCTACCAGGACCGACCCCACGACGTGCTGACCTTCAGCATGACCGTGGGCCCCGCCATCAGCCTCTACGTCGATCGGCAAAGCGGCCTGATCAACCGCAGCGAGCGTGTGTTCCCCGGTTTCGGCCTGGTCGAGTACCACTTCTCCGACTACGAGACGGTCGACGGCATCCCCCTGCACAAGCGCTTCGAACTGCGACTTAACGGCGACATCAACCTCGAGCGAAACAACCTGAAGATGGCGCTGGATGTGGACTCGGCGCCCTTCGTCGAGATGCCCGAAGCGTTCGCCCACAGCGCCCCCCTGGCGCCCGACGCCTTTCAGCGCCAAGCCATCGATGAGGGCGTCTACCTGATTGGAGGCAACGGCACCTACGCCCTGTTCGTGGAGATGGAGGACTACGTACTCGGCATAGGCGGCACGGCGGCCGTGGCCGCGAGCCTCGACTCCCTGGGCGAGGCCACCGACAAGCCGTTGCGCTACGGCGTGCTCACCCACCACCACTCCGATCATGTGCTCGGCGTGGCGCCCTACGTGAACGCGGGCGCGACGGTGGTCGCCGCCCGAGCCCACGAACAGGTGGTGCGCGATGCCGCCCCCGACGGCGCGCAACT
>JBCBZW010000041.1 GCA_039815145.1 Pseudomonadota bacterium | reverse complement strand
CCGGGCCGGTCCCGCGCAACCCATGCGGGTTCTGTTCAGTCAGGAAGACCCGGCCGCCCTACGCCGCATGCTGACCTACCAGGAGTACCTCGCCCGCCACCAGGGCGCCCTCGTGGACACCTTGGCCGCCGCCCTCGCCGAGCTGCGCGAGCTGCGCGCGGCCCGCGACCGGGAGGACGCCAGCCTCGCTCGCTTGGCCCGCGAGCGACGCGAGCGTCAACAATCGCTGGAGCAAGTACGCGCCGAGCGCACCGCCCTCGTGCAGTCCTTGGAGGACGCCCTGCGTGAGACCGAGGCGCAGATCGGCACCATCGCCCAGCGCGAGCAGGAGCTGCTCAAACTCATCGAGGATCTGGCCCGCCTCTTCTCCGATTCACCCGCGGCGGAGTTGGAGGAGCCCTTCGCCTCGCGCAAGGGCCACCTGGCCTGGCCCGTGGAAGGCCGCCTGGCCGCGGACTACGGCGACCCGAGGGCGGGTCGCAGCCTACGCTGGAACGGCCTGATGATCGCCGCCGATCGCGGCGCGCCGGTGCGGGCGGTCGCCCACGGCCGGGTGGCCTACGCCGATTGGCTGCCTGGGCTCGGGTTGTTGCTGATCCTGGAGCACGGCGAGGGCTATCTGAGTCTCTACGGGCATAACGAGACCCTGCTGCGTGAGGTGGGCGATTGGGTGACGCCAGGCGAGGCGGTGGCCACCGTAGGCGATTCCGGCGCGCTGCAGGAGCCCGGCCTTTACTTCGAGATCCGTAAGGGGCGTAAGCAGCAGAACCCCCAGCGGTGGTTCACCCGCCGCATCGGACGATAGGCCTCGCGGGCCTCGATACCACCCGCCCCCGCTCATGTCGCCGCTTGGGTGCAGGCGTCCTGCGGGGGCGGAAACAGCTGTGGTATGTTCGACTGCCGGCCCAGTGCCCTGGGGAGACCCTCCCAACCATGAAGACCCGCGCCACCCTACTGCTGCTCGTCGGTGCATTGCTCGGCGGCACCCTCGCCCTTGCGCCCATCGGCTTCGCCGAACGCGGCGCCAGTGCCGATGCGCCGCGCGCCCTGCCCTGGGAGCAAGCGCGGCTGCTGGCGGAGGTGCTCGAACGGGTGCAGCGGGATTTCGTGGACGATGTCGATGAGGCGCAACTCATCGAGGGCGCAATTCGCGGGCTCGTCTCCGAGCTCGATCCCCATTCGGCCTTCCTCGACGCTGAGCAGTACCGCGAGATTCGCATCAGCACGACGGGCAGCTATTCCGGCGTCGGCCTCGAGGTCAACGAAG
The DNA here is from genome assembly GCA_039815145.1 of Pseudomonadota bacterium. NCBI lineage: Bacteria > Pseudomonadati > Pseudomonadota > Pseudomonadota bacterium. The sequence goes on along the minus strand of JBCBZW010000041.1, from coordinate 37,350 downwards.
TGGATGGCCACATCATCGTCGTGACGCCGATGGAGGGCACGCCCGCCGAAGCCGCGGGCATTCAACCCGGCGATGAGCTCACGGCGATCGACGGCGAGTCGGTAGTCGGCGTCGGCCTCAGCGAGACCGTGACGCGCATGCGCGGCAGCCCCGGCAGCGAGGTCGTGCTCGACTTCGAACGCGGTGAAGGTGAGCGTGAGCACCTGAGCCGCGCCCTGCGCCGGACCAACATCGCCGTCGCCAGCGTGCGCTCCCAGCTGCTTGAGCCAGGCTTCGGCTATCTTCGAATCTCCCAGTTCAGCGCTACCACGGCGCGCGATACCAACCGCGCCCTGGCCACACTTTCGCAGACCAACGAGGGGCCCTTGAACGGGCTGGTGCTGGATCTGCGCAACAACCCTGGTGGCGTGCTCGAGGCGGCGGCAGACGTGGCCGATGCCTTCCTGGAGTCGGGTCTGATCGTGTCCGCCGATGGCCGCGTGCCCGAGGCGCGCTTCAGCATGAACGCCCACCCTGGCGATCAGTTGGATGGTGCGCCGATCGTTGTGCTCGTCAACGGTGGCACGGCCTCCGCCTCGGAGATCGTGGCGGGTGCGCTGAAGGATCACGAACGCGGCGTCGTGATCGGCAAGCAGACCTACGGCAAGGGATCGGTGCAGACCGTCATGCCGCTGTCGGCAGGGCGGGCGATCAAGCTCACCACCTCGCTCTACTACACGCCGTCCGGCGCCTCCATCCACGAGCGCGGCATCGAGCCGGACATCGTGGTGTCGGCGGACGGATCGCGTCCCCTCACGCCCACCAGCGATGTCATCGAAGACATGCTGCGCAAAGACGATGAGGTGCTGCAAAAGGGACTCATCCACTTGAAGGGCTTGAGCCGGCAGCGCGCATCGGTCATCGCCACGCGGACCGACGCTTCCTGATCCGTTCTGACCGATGGGGCGCTCCTTCCACCGCCCGAACGCCAGGCTGACGTATCCGTTAGCCTTTAGTCTGATATTGCTTCTGTCACTCGCGAGCCTCACTACTTGGGCCCAGGAGGCCCCTGCCGTCGCGTTCGTCATCGACGACATGGGCTATGTGCTCGACGAGGTCGACCAGGTGCTCGCCCTCGACGGGCCGGTCGCCGTCGCCGTACTCCCCGACACCCCCTACGCGGCCGCCGTCGCGACTCGCGCGGGCGATGGGGGCCGCGAGGTGCTGCTGCATCAGCCCATGGCGCCGCGAAGTGGCGAGCGAAATCCCGGCCCGCGCGTGCTTACCTTGCAGATGTCCGCGCGGGAGCTGGACGCCATGCTCACGGAAAACCTGGCGCGTGTGCCCGGGGCGGTGGGCGTGAACGGCCACATGGGCAGCCTGCTCACCACCCACGCCGACGTCATGCGCGAGGTGATGCGGATACTGCGCCGGCGCGGTGATGATCTGTTCTTTTTGGATAGCTTCACCCACCCTGAGAGCGTCGGCCTTCGCCAGGCGCGTCGGCACGGCCTGCCAACCACACGTCGCGATGTCTTCCTGGACCATGACCCCAGCGAGGGCGCGGTGCGCGAGCAGCTGGACCGCCTGCGTCGTCTGGCGCGCGAGCGCGGGAGTGCCTTGGCCATCGGCCACCCAGGCACACCCACCCTGCGACTCCTGCGCACGGCCATCCCGACGCTGCGTGAGGAGGGTTTTCAGGTGCTGTCCGTTCGCGAGCTCATCGCACTGCAGAGCCGGCAGGCGGAGCGCACGCCGGACGAGCTGGCGTTGGCGCGCGGGCGTGAGGCGCTTATCCTCTCGGCCGAGACGGCTGACGAGCGCCCCTGAACGCGCGACCTCGGCCGCGTCTGCAACTGCCTGTCAGCCACGGAGGCTTCACACCATGACCTCGACTTCCGCGCCCTCGTTGCGGCCACGCGTTGCGCGCCTGGCGGGCGCCGCTCTCGCCGCTCTGGCCGTGTTCACCGCGCCGTCGATGAGCGTCGCCGAGTCGATGAGCATCGACCAACGCCTGGCCATGTACACGCCGTTCACGCTCACGGCGGATCTCGCCGACCTGAGCGATCGGCAGAAGGCGGTGATCGATCGGCTCATCCGCGCCGCGGCTATCATGGACGGCCTGTTCTGGCGCCAGGCCTGCTGCGAGCGAGAGCCCTTCCTGAAGTCGATCGACGATGAGAAGGCGCGAGCCTTCGCGCGCATCAACTACGGTCCCTGGGATCGCCTCAACGGCCTGGAGCCGTTCCTCGACGGCGTCGGCGAGAAGCCGGCGGGCGCCCGATTCTATCCGGCTGATCTGACCGAGGAGGAGTTTGCCAACGCCGCATTGCCGGGCAAGGACGGGCTGTACTCGCTGGTCAGGCGGGGCGAGGACGGCGCCCTCTCCCTGGTGCCCTACCACGTGGCTTACCGCGCCGAGCTGACCGAGGCCGCCGGCCTGCTGCGCGAGGCCGCCGCGCTGGCTGAGGATCCGGCCTTCGCCAACTACCTGCGCCTGCGCGCCGACGCCTTCCTCACCAGCGACTACCAGCCGAGCGACCTCGCCTGGATGGACATGAAGTCCAACCGCATCGACGTGGTGATCGGCCCCATCGAAACCTACGAGGACCAGCGCTACGGCTACCGCGCGGCCTTCGAAGGCTACGTGTTGCTCAAGGACATGGCGTGGAGCGCCCGCCTCGCCCGCTACGCGAAGTTCCTGCCGGCCCTGCAGGATGGATTGCCCGTGCCCGCGGCCTACCGCGCGGAGACGCCCGGCAGCGACGCGGAGCTCAATGCCTACGACGTGATCTACTACGCCGGCGACTGCAACGCGGGCAGCAAGACCATCGCCATCAACCTGCCCAACGACGAGCAGGTGCAGCTGGCCAAGGGCACCCGTCGCCTGCAGCTGAAGAACGCCATGCGGGCGAAGTTCGACAAGATCCTGTTGCCCATCAGCGAGTTGCTTATCGCCGAAGATCAACGCCAGCACATCACCTTCGATGCCTTCTTCGGCAACACCATGTTCCACGAGGTGGCTCACGGGCTCGGCATCAAGAACACGCTGGACGGCAAGGGCACGGTGCGCAGCGCCCTGTTGGAGACGGCGAGCGCCATCGAAGAGGGTAAGGCGGACATCCTCGGCCTCTACATGATCACCCGTTTGCACGCGATGAACGAGTTGCCCGACAGCCACCTGATGGACAACTACGTGACCTTCCTCGCGGGCATCTTCCGCAGCGTACGCTTCGGCGCCTCCAGCGCCCACGGCCGCGCCAACATGATTCGCTTCAATTTCTTCGAGCAGGCCGGTGCCTTTACCCGCGACGAGGAGACGGGCGCTTACCGGGTCGACTTCGATCGCATGCAACTGGCGATGACCGAACTCTCCCGCCGCCTATTGATGCTGCAAGGTGACGGCGACGTCGAGGGTACGCGCAAATTGCTAAACGACTTCGGCGTGATCAAACCCCAGCTGCAGGCGGATCTGGATCGTCTGTCGACGGCGGGGATTGCGGTAGACATCATCTTCGAGCAGGGGCGCGAGGTGCTCGGCCTACAAGACCTGAAGCTGCCATCCGCTCCCGCCATCAGCAGCGGCGACGCGCACTAGATGGCGCAAACGATGGAGCTGCCGGAGGTCTCCGAGACCTTCTCCGACGCGCAACGCGAGGACCTGTTCGAGCGCGTGCGCCAAGCGGAGCAACGCCTCGCCGGCAAGGCCCGCCCGACCCCGCTGCTGAGCCTCGACGCTTTGGCGGCGAACGGCGGCGGTGCAGGCGTCGCGGTGAAGTGCGAGAACCTCCAGCACACGGGCGCCTTCAAGTTCCGCGGCGCCTACAACGCCCTCACCGCGTTGCGCGACGCCGGCAGCGCCGAGAACGGCGTGCTCACCTACTCCTCAGGCAACCACGGCCAGGCCCTTGCCATGGCCGGCGCGATGCTGGGCATCGAGGTGACGGTGGTAATGCCGAGCAACGTGCCGGCGGTGAAGCGCGAGGCCACTGAGGCGCGCGGGGCGAAGATCGTGCAGTACGATCCCGCCACCACGCGCCGCGAAGCCCTCGGCGCGCAGCTCGCCGCCGAGCGCGGCCTGCCGATCATTCCGCCCTACGACCACCTCGATGTGATCGGGGGGCAGGCGACGGTGGGGCTGGAGATCCTCAAGCAGGCACCCGACGTGGCGCGAATCCTCGTGTGCACGGGCGGCGGCGGCCTGCTATCCGGTATCGCCACGGCGGTGGCGATGAGCGAATCGAATTGTCAGGTGATCGGCGTGGAGCCAGCGTTGGCCGATGACGCCACCCGCTCCTTCCGCAGCAAACGCCTCTGTTGGGTGGATAATCCGCCCACGATTGCCGATGGCACGCGCACGCCGTTTCTCGGCCAGCACACCTTTCCCGTCGTGATGAACCTCGTTCACGACATGGTCACCGTGTCGGAGGACGCCATCATGCAGGGGATGCGCCTGCTGTTCCGGCAGGCCAAGCTGGTGGTAGAGCCGTCCGGTGCCCTGGGGACGGCGGCGTTGATCGAAGGTGCCGTAGGGCCGCTCGCGCCTGATCAGGGCCGCACCGTGGCCGTGATCAGCGGCGGGAACGTGGACGCATCCCTCTTTGCCGCCGTACTCGAAGGCCGGCCACTGCCCTAGGAAGTGCCCTCTCGATTGCGCGGCGCGCCCGCCGCGGCCGATAGCTGCAACCCCAGTGAAACGGCAGCGAAGCGGCTCTGCTGGGCGCCGCTCGCCACGGCGCTCACCAGGTCGTTCCAAAACCGTCTGTGGTCTGCCAGGCGAGCGCGTAGCAGCCCGGGGCATTCATCGGCGATCCGACCGAGGCTGCTGAAGGGCAGCTGGCGCAGCAAGGTCAAAGCCTCCGGGCATGCGCCCAGCATCCAGCGCGCGCTCACCGGGGCCGTCTGAGCCAGATGCCAGGCGTAGGCCAGGGTCAGGAACAGCGCGTCTCGCAGTGCTGCGGCGTGGGCGGGGGAGAAGCTCCCGCCACCCGGGGCGCGCCGGTAGGTAGCAGGCCTGCCGTGGGGGCCGGCCGTCTGTCGCCAAAACTCCAGATCGCCCAACCCGACCCCGACCAGGGCGTAGGGGCAGGCGGCCAGCTCGCGCCGGCGCGCCATGGGGAGGTGGGCCACACGTTCGGCGAGGGTGAGGTCCAAGCCCAGGATGTGGGCATCCTGCTCGGCGTTGTCCGCCGCGTGCGCCGGGGCCAGGGCGAGCAGGCGGATGACCTCGAGGAACCGATCGTTCAGCGCCGCGAGTTCGCGTCTCGCGCGCTCGTCCGGTGGGCTGTGCTGCCAAGGTCCCGGCGGTGCCGAGCTACTGAGGACGTCCATCTCCAGATCTCCCTTCGCGGTGCCCTTCCGAGCCGTCGTGTGGCTCAAGGTTCGCCGCGCGCTGCCTGCTCTGACTCGATTCTAGGCATTGCCCCTAGGCGGGTTTCATCCCCATAATTGCGCCAAATGGAGCAATTAGGGAAGCCGAGGCGCGAAAATTGCTCCAAAAGGCGCAATTTTCCTGTGCGATGCATCATCATTGGTGCGGTACACCTGGTATCGTAGGACCGCGATCAGGAGAGAAAGATGGAGCAGATTGCCGGCTATCTGGATGAGCGCCAGCGCACCGAACTCGCCCTACGGATGATTGGGCACGAAGCGCGCACGTGCACGATAAAGTCGTGCACGGGGCTGTCGGACGACCGTATCCGCCGCCTCTACGGACGGTACTTCAAGGACGAGGTGCACGCCGTCAAGCGGCAACGGGGCAAGTCACCGTCACGCACGTCGATCTACGTGCGCAACGCCACCTACCAGTGCGAGGCGACGTCGCTGGCGATGCTCCTGCTGGCGAGCGATGTGCTTGCGCTGGCGCCCGACGGGAGCCTCGACGATCTCGAACGCGCCAACCCCCTGGAGATCGGTCTGCGCTTTTGCCTGGCCTTCGAGACGTACCGGTCCCTCCATCGCACCCCCCACTTCTGCTTCGAGCGCGCCTGGGGCTTGTATCGGGCCCTGGAGCGCGGCGATGAGCTCGTGCTCATGGCCTGCGCTGCCTGTGCGGGCGTCTACGTGCATCATGTGATGGAGATGGATGAGGGTCACTGCCCCTGCTGCCGACTGAAAGGGGTGCAGCGGCGGCGATCGGCGAAATCCGTCTGTGACCTCGCCACCCGCCGACGCCACGCGGCGAGTCGCGCTCAGGCGGGGTGAGCTTCACACGCTTGCCCGTCCGGGCGGGGCCGATTAACCTGCCAGGGCGTTCGCCGAGCGAAGGGCTAACTCTCCCCTGAGCTGAGCACGCCAAACACGAACGCGTCGCGTTCGCCACTTCTCAATCGAGCTCCGGGGGAATCATGTCGGCACCTGTCTGCGCTGCCGCAGCAGCGTCGTCTGCGGTCGCCTCGGCGCTGCGCTTCGATTCGGTGTGGGTGCTGCGGCCACGTAGCCGCTGAGCTTCTCCTCACCCGAACCGCAGTCAAGCTTCGGCCCAGCTCCCTTAAGCGTTCTATGGCTTCCCTGCCCGATCTGCACGGCCTCATCGTCATGCTGCTCACGCTCGGCGCCCTGGTGCTGTTCTCCCGGGATCGCCTGCCGCTCGAGACGTCCTGCCTGACCATTCTGGTCTTGCTGGTATTGCTGTTTCAGTTCTTCCCCTACGCCCCCCAGGGTGTACCCCTCGCCCCCACCGAGTTCCTCATGGGCTTTGGCCACGAGGCGCTGATCACCATCTGTGCGCTCATGATCGTGGGCAAGGGCCTGGAGACCACCGGCGCGCTGAAACCGCTCGCCGTTGCCCTCTCCCAGGGCTGGCAGCGCAATCCGGTGATGTCCTTGCTACTAACGCTGACGCTAGGTGCGCTGCTCAGTGCCTTCGTCAACAACACGCCGATCGTGGTGATGTTGCTGCCCATTCTGGTCAGCGTGTCCATTCAGAACCGCAAGCCGGCCTCGGCGGTGTTGATGCCCATGGGCCTGGCGACGCTGCTCGGCGGCATGGCCACGACCATCGGCACGTCGACCAACTTGCTGGTGGTCTCCATCGCGCAGGACCTGGGGCAGCCGCGCATGGGCATGTTCGACTTCACCCTGCCTGCGCTGATCGCCGGCACCGTGGGTGTGATCTACCTGTGGCAGGTGGCGCCGCGCCTTCTCCCCGAGCGCCAGGCCCTGCTCAGTGATACTTCACCCCGCGTCTTCACCGCCCTCCTCCACGTGAATGACGACAGCTTCGCCAACGGCCGTACGCTGGCCGAGGTGCGCAAGCGCACGGAGGACAACATCAAGATCGAGCGCATCCAGCGCGGTGAGAACCTCTACCTCACGCGCTTGCCCTCGGTGCAGATCATGGCGGGCGATCGCCTGGTGGTGAACGACACGCCCGAGCGCCTGAAGGAGTTCGAGCGCGTGCTCGGCACGCGCCTGTACAGCGCGGACGATCCGGAACAGCCGATCACCGGTGATGATCAGCTTGCCGCCGCCGGCCAGCAGCTGGCCGAGGTAGTGGTCACCCGTGGCTCGCCCCTGCACCATCGCACGCTGCGCCGAACTCGCTTCTCCACCCGCTATCGCCTGATGCCGCTCGCACTCCACCGCGCCAAGGGGGATCCGACGGGTAACAGCGAGCTGCGAGACGTGCGCTTGCGCGCGGGCGATGTGATTCTCGTCCAGGGCACGCGCGATGCGATCAACGAACTGAAGCGCTCGAGCGACATGCTCGTGTTGGACGGCACCACCGATCTGCCCTACACCGAACGCGCTCGCTGGGCGCTCGGCATCATGCTCGCGGTCATCGGCTCTGCCGCCCTCGACATCATGCCCATCTCCGTAAGCTCCCTTACCGGCGTGGCGCTGATGATTCTCACGGGCTGTCTGACCTGGCGGGACCTGAGTTCCGCGCTGAGCGCACCGGTGATCCTGGTGATCGTGGTGAGTCTCGCCTTGGGGTCCGCCCTGATGGCGACGGGGGGTGCCGCCTTCCTGGCGGACTCCTATGTGGGGCTGACGCAGAACCTGCCCATCCCCATCGTGATGAGCGGCTTGATGTTGCTGATGGCGGTGATCACCAACGTGGTCTCCAACAACGCCGCGGCGGTGATCGGCACGCCGATCGCGATCGGCATCGCGCAGAGCCTCGGCGCCCCGATCGAACCCTTCGTGCTAGCCGTCTTGTTCGGTGCCAACATGAGCTACGCCACGCCGATCGGCTACCAGACCAATCTCCTCGTGTTGAGTGCCGGCGGCTACAAGTTCAGCGACTTTCTGCGCGTGGGCGTGCCGCTGACCTTGATCGTCTGGCTGACCCTCTCCGTGGTGCTCACGCTGCTCTACGGCCTCTAGGCCGCCCTCCCCGCCGCCCTACCGCGCCTGCAGGCGCGCCGCTCCGCCGGTTCGCGGCTGGGCCCCTGCTCGTGCCCCTGCTCCGGCAACCAGCCGACGCACGCCTCGTTGCGCGACACCGGGTTCGCTTCCGGGGCGGTGCTCTGTCGCCATCCCCAAACACTTCTCAATCTCCATATGTGGGCGTATATTGACCACATATGGACGATGCTAATCGAAACTCAGCCATCGCTCGGGCCTGTCGCCTGATGCTTCGGCCCATCGCTCGGCTGCTGATTCGCTCCAGCGTGCCCTTCAAGGACTTCGTGGAGCTGGCCAAGGCGGTCTTCGTGGATGTCGCCGGTGAGGACTACGGCATCCGGGGACGCGAGACCAACAGTGCCCGGGTGGCGATCCTCACCGGCATCAGCCGCAAGGAGGTCGGTCGTATCCGTAAATCGGCCCGGGAACGGACCGAGGATCGGGATCTCGGCTACGTGCTGCCCGCCACGCGCGTGCTCGCCGGCTGGCATCTCGACGGCGACTTCTGCGATGCCTCCGGGGGTCCGCTGCCCCTACCGGACGACAACCCTGACGACCTCGCTGCACCTTCCCTGTCGGCACTACTCAAGCGTTTCGCCGGGGATCTGCCCCCGCGAGCGCTGATCGGAGAGCTCGAGCAGGTCGGGGCGATCAGTCGTGGGGAAGACGGGTGCTGGCGGGTGCTGAAGCGCTACTACATGCCGGCGCAGCTGGATCTCTCCGCCATCGTGCGCGGGGGCTCCGTGCTCGAAGACCTCGGCAACACCATCAACTACAACCTGTTCCGCGACGCGGAGGCGCCCAGCCGCTTCGAAGGCCGGGCCTCCCGTGAGGCCGTCGCCAGTACGAGCGCGGAGGCCTTCGCCGAGTTTGTCGAAGCGCGAGCCGCCACGCTGCTGCAGGAGAGCGATGACTGGCTCGCCCGCCACGAGGCGGACCCCGAAGGCAGCAAATCGCGTGGCACGAGCCGTCTGGGGATTGGCATCTACCTCATTCAAGACGACTAGGTCGTCATCACCTTTTGTTTACTTAGTTACTACTTTCTATAGGACACAATGATGCAAACGCTCTCTACGGGTTGGCCCCGCCTCGCTGTGATTATCGCCCTCGCTAGCCTCGCTGCCTGTGGCGGCGGTGGCAGCAACGCCCCCGCCATGGACGACGGCGGAGGAGGCGATGATGGCGGCGGAGACGTCGGCGGCGGCGACGGTATGGGCGGTATCGACCGCGGCGGCATCGCCATCGGCGTCATCTCCGGCTTCGGAAGCGTCATCGTCGGCGGTGTGCGCTACGACACCGATGGCGCCGAGTTCATCATCGACGATCAGCCCGGCACGGAAGCCGACCTCGCCGTCGGCCAGCGCGTGCGTCTGAAGGGCACGCAAGATGATGACGGCAATGGCGTCGCCGAACTCGTGGAGTACGAGGCGGAAGTGGAGGGGCCGATCGCCGAGATCGACCTCGATTCCAGCACCCTCCTCGTGCTTGGCCAGACCATTGAGATCCGCAACGATACCCTGTTCGACGATGACCTGGTCCCGGGCTCTATCGAGGGTCTGATGGTGGGCGACTTCGTCGAGGTGAGTGGCTTCGCAGGCGCGGAGGGCCTGCTGGTGGCCACGCGCGTCGAGGTCGAAGACGATGCCGAGTTCGAAGTGACCGGCATCGTGCGCAACCTGGACCTCGCCAACCAGACCTTCACCCTCAGTGCGCTCACCGTCGACTACAGCATGGCCATGCTGGAGGACTTCGCGAATGGCGAACTCGCCGACGGTCTGCTCGTGGAAGCCGAAGGCACCGAGCTGGGCGCGGGCGGTGAGCTGATCGCTCTGCGGGTTGAAAACGAGGCGGACGACGATGATCCCCCCGGTGACGGTGACTTTGCAGAACTGGAGGGTCTGGTCACCGCCTTCACGTCTGCTAGCGAGTTCAGCGTCGCCGGCACGCCGGTAACCACGACCGCCGATACGGTGTTCGAAGACGGCACCGCGGACGACCTCGCGTTGAACTTGCGCGTCGAGGTGGAAGGCACCTTTGACGCGGAAGGCACGCTAGTCGCGGCGAAGGTGGAGATCGACGAAGCCTACAACCTCGACATCGAGGGTCGAGTCCAAGCGGTAGATCTCGCTGAGGGCTCTCTGGTCGTGCTCGGCCTCACGATTTTCGTCGACGCCCAAACCCGCTTCGAAGACGACAGCGACGCGGGTCAGCAGCAATTTGGTCTCGAAGACCTGATGGTCGGCGACTTCGTGGAGATCGTCGCCAGCCAGGATGAGGACACCGGCGTGATCACCGCGCGCAGCCTCGAGCGCGACGACGATGATGACGATGACGACATGGAAGTCTCCGTGCAGGGCTTCATCGACGCCATCGACCCCGTGGCACGCACGCTCACGGTGCTCGGCATCACGATCGTTGCTGATCCGGACGACGCCGAGGACTTCGACGAGGTGTTCGATCAAGCGATGGTCGGTGATCTGATCGAAGCCGAGGGCGTGCTTCTAGCGGACAACGTGCTCCAGGCGGACGAACTCGAGTTCGAAACGCCCGACGACAACGATGGCGACGACGACGACGACGACGACGACGACTGATCCCTAGTCAGTCGCGGTGGCGGCGGCAGGGGAGGGCCTGCCGCCGCCGCGGGTCAGCGTATCGCTGGCACCGGCATCAAGGTCACGGTCGCCTTACTCACCAGGCGCGAGCCCTCGTGGCCTTCCACCATCACGGCCGCTTCGGCGACCACGATTCGCCCGCCAGCCTTCAGCACATCGCTGCGACAGAGCAGCTTCTTCCCCTGCGCGCCTCGTAGGAGGTTTACCTTGAACTCGACGGACACGACGGTCTGATCTTCGTCGATCACCGTAGTGGCCGCTGCGCCCGCGGTGTTGTCGGCGAGGGTCGCCTGCACGCCTGCGTGCACCACGCCTGTCTGCTGTAGATGCTCCGGCGTGAGCGTCAACGCCGTCTCTACCCAACCGCGCCCCGCAGCTACCACTTCGATCCCCAGCCAGGCAACGAAGGGCGATGCGTCAGCGAGGGCACGTACTCGGGCGAGGGCGGTGGGGGATTCAGCGCGCGTCATTGATGAGGCCTCGAGGGTCGTGAGAGAGCGAGTAAGGTCACTGCCGCCAGCGTTGAGCCTACGGCAGCGCTCAAGAAGGCGATGGATGTACCGAACTGCTGCCATAACAGGCCGAACAAGGCTGTTCCTGGCAGCATCGCCAGTCCGGTGAGCATGTGATACGTGCCGAGGAGGGTGCCGCGCTGCCCGTCAGGCGCGGCCCGCGTGAGCAGGGCCAGCTCCGCCGGCGCGCTCCACGCCATCGCGGCGGTCAGGGCGACCACCCATATGATCGCGGCCCCGGGCGTCGCTGGCGCGGTCGACGCGCTCGCGATCCACAGCAGCAGGCCGATGCGCAGGCTCCACCCGATCAGAATCGCCGGCAATGATCCGAGGCGATCGCTCAGCTCGCCGCCGAACATGGCCACCACCGCGCGCACGCCGTTGATCAAGGCAAACACCAGCAACACGCTGGCGATGTCATCGAGTTGCTTGGCCAACCAGAGTACGAGGAAGGCGTCGTGCACGGCACTGACGGCGAGCAGGGTGGCGGCGAGCAACAGCCCGCGCAGGCGTCCTGGCAGGCTGCTCCAGGCGGGTAGGGCGGGGCGCTTGGTCGGTGCATTCGGCGCCAGGCGCTCACCGCTCACGCCGAAGACGATCAGCGCCATGACGGCGATCCCGGGGATCACGGCCAGGGCGAAGAGGCCCTTGAGCGAGAGGCCGAGGGCGAGGGCGCCGGCACCGATCGCCGGGCCTAAGCCCGAGCCCACGTAGTCCATCGCCCGGTGGAAGCCGAAGGCTCGACCTAAGCGGGCGTCCTCCACGGAGGCGGCGAGCAGGGCATCGCGTGGGGCGCCCCGCAGCCCCTTGCCGATGCGATCGAGGGCGCGCAACACCAGCACCGGCCCCCAACTGCCGGCGATTCCGATGAGGGGTCGCACGCTGCTGGCGAGCCCGTAGCCGGCGAGCATCAGGCGCTTCGGCCGTACGCCCCGGTCGACCAACAGGCCCGCGATGAGCTTTAGCACGCTCGCGCACGACTGGGCGAAGCCCTCCACCAGGCCGACGATGGCGGGCCCAGCACCGAGCGTGGCCGTCAGGAACAGGGGGACGACCGGCGCGAGCATCTCGCCGGCGAGATCGTTGAAGAGGGAGATCACCCCGAGCACCACGGCCGCCCGGGGCAGGAAGCGCCGCGGGACGCTGGCCGCATCAGCCATCGGGATCAGCCAGGTCGCGAGATGAGCATGAGGGCCAGGCCGAGGCCCGCCATGCCCCAGCCGAGCCAGGGCGGTTGACCGCCGTTGAGGCCTATCAGGATCGTACCGGCGACCAGCATCGCGGCGCCGACGTACACGCCGTGACGCCAGCGCGCGTTCTCACGCATGGCGTTTTGCAATTGTTCCATCGGCGCGCTGTCCAGGCGCAGGCGGAAGTCGCCGCGGGAGAGGTGATGCAGCGCTTCGAGGGCGAGGGAGGGCAGGGACTGCACATCCTCGCGCAGCTGCGGCAGGTGGGCGCGCAGCTTCTCCAGCGTTTCCCGGCCGCTCAGGCGCTCGGTCATCCACTCCTCGAGGAACGGCTTGGCCGTGACCCAAAGATCCAGATCAGGATAGAGCTGGCGACCTAACCCCTCGATGTTGAGCAGGGTCTTCTGCAGCAGCACCAGCTGCGGCTGAATCTCCATGTCGAACTGGCGTGCGGTCTGGAACAGGCGCAGGAGGAACATGCCGAAGGAGATCTCCTTCAGCGGTTTGTTGAAGACCGGCTCGCACACGGTGCGCACCGCCGTCTCCAACTCGTCCACGCGTGTGCCAGCGGGTACCCATCCTGACTCCACGTGCAGCTGCGCCACGCGTCGGTAGTCGCGCTTGAAGAACGCCAGCAGGTTAGCCGCCAGGTAGTGTTGGTCTTCGGCCGTGAGGGTGCCAACGATGCCGAAGTCGACGGCGATGTAGCTGGGGTTCGCCGGCTCGCTGGCGTTGACGAAGATGTTGCCGGGGTGCATGTCGGCGTGGAAAAAGTTGTGCCGGAACACCTGGGTGAAGAAGATCTCCACGCCGTAGCGGGCGAGCTGTTCCAGGTTGGCGTCCACTGCGCTGAGGGCGGGGATGTCGTTCACGGGAATGCCGTGGATGCGCTCCATCACCATCACGTTGGAGCGGCAGTACTCGAAGTGCACCTCCGGCACGTAGAGCTGGTCGCTGTCCTCGAAGTTGCGTCGCAGCTGCGCCGCGTTGCCGGCCTCGCGCATGAGGTCGAGCTCGTTGAGGATGGTCTTGCGGTACTCGCTCACCACGTCCACGGGGCGCAGGCGCCGGGCCTCGGGCCAGTACTTCTTGGCCAGCACAGCGAGCGTCTGCAGCACCTGCACGTCGCTGTGGATAGTCTTCTCGATGCCGGGACGAAGCACCTTGACGATGACCCGCTGGCCGCTCGGCAGGGTGGCCGCATGGACCTGGGAGATAGAGGCCGCCGCCAGGGGTTCCTCATCGAACTCGGCGAAGACTTCCGTTAGGGGTTTGCGGTACGCCTTCTCCAGGATCGCCTTCGCCTGGGCGCCGGGAAAGGCGGGCACGCGGTCCTGCAGGCGCGTGAGTTCGGTGGCGATATCGTCTGGCAGCAGGTCCGGCCGAGTGGACAGCGTTTGGCCGAACTTGACAAAGATCGGGCCGAGATCTTCCAGTGCCGCTCGCAGGCGCGCGCCGGCGGGCGCGCTCTCACGGCGCCGCTTGCGGCCGGGACGCAGCAGCAGCAGGAAGCGGTAGGGCCCCAGGAGCCGCAGGTTGACGACGATGTGCTCGAAGCCGTGACGGGCGAGGACCTGGGCGATGGCGACCAGGCGCAGGAGCTGGCGAATGACGGACACGTGAGGGTTGCTTTCTACCTAGCGAATCGACTAACGGCGGCCTATCGCATCGACCCGCTGGCGCAAGCCCTCGACGCGCTCGCTCAGAGCTGACAAGCGCTCCTCGAAGCGCTGCACCTCATCGCGCGGGGGCACGTCGCGGCTCTCCTCCTTGAGGAACTCGCCCAGATCCCGCTGCAAGGTGCTGCCGGCGCGGGCGAAGAAGTCGCCGAGGCCGCGCATGGCGTTGCCGAGCTGATGGGCCGGCAGGTCGCCGACCAGGCGCGACAGCTCCGCCTCGAAGTCCGGCCGTGCGATGGCGAAGAGGCTGGCGTAGCCGCCGGCCGTGCGCACATCGCCCTGCACGTTGACCTCCACGTCGCGGGCAGCCTCGAGGCTGCCTGCCTGGGCGAAGCGGGTGAGCTCCAGCAGGGGCCCGGAGACGATGGCGTTCGGCTGCTCGCTCACGTCGAAGCTCAGGCGCAGGGCCCCTTCGACCACCGTGAAGCCGATCGCGGGCGCTTCCGTGGCATCGATCACTAGCGTTCGACCCTCAAGATCCGCACACAGATCGTGGGCAGGGGTGGCGGCGGCGATGCGTCGGTTGAGCAGGGCTTCGAGCGGCATCAACAGGGAGTCGGGCAAGGGCATCTCGGAACCTCCTCGAGCAGCAGGGCGCGCTACACGCGATAACCACGGTGGACCGCGACGATACCACCCATGAGGTTATGGTACCGGCAGCGGGCGAACTGGGCGTCCTCCATCATGGCGAGCAGCGTGTCCTGATCCGGGTGCATGCGGATGGACTCGGCGAGGTAGCGGTAGCTGTCCGCGTCGTTCGCCACCAACTTGCCCATCGCCGGCAACACGTCGAAGGAGTAGCGATCGTACAGCGGCTGCAGGGGCGGCAGGGTGAGGCGCGAGAACTCCAGCACCAGCAACTGCCCGCCGGGCTTCAGCACTCGACGCATCTCGCGCAGGGCGCGCGGCTTGTCGGTGACGTTGCGCAGGCCGAAGGCGATGGTCACGACGTTGAAGAAGTTGGACGGGAAGGGCAGAGACTCGGCGCTGGCCTGGACGAAGGCGCAGTTGGCGCCGGCGCCCGCATCGCGCAGGCGATCGCGCCCGCGCGAGACCATGCGCTGGTTGATGTCCGACATCACCACCAGGCCCTCGCGACCGACTTCGCGCAGCATGGCGCGCGACAGGTCGCCGGAGCCGGCGGCCACGTCGAGGGCGCGCTGCCCCGGGCGCAGGCGGGCCACGTCGATGGTGAAGCGCTTCCACAGGCGGTGCATACCGCCCGACATGAGATCGTTCATCAGGTCGTAGCGATCGGCGACGGAGTCGAACACCTCGCGTACACGCCCCGCCTTCTCATCGCTGCGCACGTTCGAGAAACCGAAGTGGGTGGTGTCGCCAGGCGTGCTGCCGTCGTCGCGCGACGGCGCGTCGTTGGCCGTGACCTTATCGTCGCTCATGACTCATCTGCTCCGTGCAATCCATCCACATGCGCGAGGTACTTCGCCCAGTTGCTGTCGTGATCCCGGCCGAGCTCGTAGAGCACGCGCCAAGAGTACAGCCCCGAGTCGTGGCCATCATCGAAGACCAGGCGCACGGCGTAGTTGCCCACCGGTTCGATCCGCTCGATCACCACTTCGTGCTTACCCACCGGCCAGTTTTCCTGACCCGGCCCACCGTGGCCTCGCACCTCGGCCGAGGGGGAGTGTACGCGTAAGTACTCGGCGCTGAGCGCGAAGGCCTCGCCGCTCGCGTAGGACACCTTGAGCTCGCGACCCCCGGTGCGCAGACGCAGCTCGCTCGGCACGGGCTCCCCGAAGCGCCGCTCGCTGGCGCCATCCTTGTGTTCGCTCATGGGTGGCGCCTAGAGCACGTAGCGGGTGAGGTCTTCGTCGGCGAGCAGGTCGCCGAGGTGCTGATCCACGTAGGCGGCATCGATCACGATATCCCGACCGCCCCAATCGGCGGCGTGGTAGGACACCTCTTCCAACAACCGCTCCATCACCGTGTGCAGGCGACGGGCGCCGATGTTCTCCATCCGCTCGTTGACGTGGAAGGCCACCTCGGCGATACGCCGCACGCCATCTTCGGCGAAGGTGAGGCTAACGTTTTCGGTCGCCATCAGGGCGGAGTACTGCTCGCACAGGGCGCCGTCGGTCTCCGTGAGGATCCGTTGAAAGTGCTCGCTCGTGAGCGCGTTCATCTCGACGCGGATCGGGAAGCGGCCCTGCAGCTCGGGGATCAAATCCGAAGGCTTGGACAGGTGGAAGGCGCCGGAGGCGATGAAGAGCACGTGGTCGGTCTTGATCATGCCGTACTTGGTGTTGACGGTGCAGCCTTCCACCAGCGGTAACAGGTCTCGCTGCACGCCTTCGCGGGACACATCTGCCCCGCTGGCGCCCGCGTCCGAGCGGCGCGTGACCTTATCGATCTCGTCGATGAAGACGATGCCCGATTGCTCGACGGCCTCCAGGGCCTTCGCCTGCAGTTCCTCTTCGTTGACCATGCGCGAGGCCTCGTCATCCGTGAGCAGCTTCATCGCCTCGCGCACGGTCACGCGGCGGCTCTTGCGCTGCTGCTGGTTGAGCCCCTGGAACATGTTCTGGATCTGGCCGCTCAGCTCTTCCATGCCCGGCGGCGTCATGATGTTGAAGGATGTGGGCGTGGCGCTGATGTCGATCTCGATCTCGCGATCGTCCAGCTTGCCTTCGCGCAGCATCTTGCGGAACTTCTGGCGTGTGTCGCTGCTGGACGCATCGGCGGCGTCGGTGAAGCTGTCGCGCTTGGACCCGGGCAGGAGCGCATCCAGCACCCTTTCCTCCGCGCCGTCCTCGGCGCGATGGCGCAGGCGCGCCACCTCGTGCTCGCGGGCGAGCTTCATCGAGACGTCGGCGAGATCGCGGATGATGCTATCCACCTCACGGCCAACGTAGCCGACCTCCGTGAACTTGGAGGCTTCCACCTTCACGAAGGGCGCGTTCTCGAGCCGCGCCAAGCGTCGGGCGATCTCCGTCTTGCCCACGCCCGTGGGGCCGATCATCAGGATGTTCTTCGGCGTGATCTCCTGGCGCAGGGGGTCGTCCACGGCAGAGCGGCGCCAGCGATTGCGCAGGGCGATGGCCACGGCGCGCTTGGCGTCCTCCTGGCCGATGATGTGCTTGTCCAGTTCCTGGACGATCTCTCTCGGTGTCATCTGAGACATGCTGGGACCTGTCGTTCTGTGCTCAACGCGGGGCGGCTCGCGGCCGTATTCACTCCGCGGTGGTGCTCTCCAACTCTTCGATCGTGAGCTGGTCGTTGGTGTAGATGCAGATGTCGGCGGCGATGTGCAGTGCCTGCTCGACGATGCTGCGGGCGTCGAGGGTGCTGTGGTCGATGAGAGCGCGGGCCGCTGCCTGGGCGAAGGCGCCGCCGGAGCCGATGGCCATGAGGCCGTCGGGCGGTTCGATCACATCGCCGTTGCCGCTCACGATCAGCGAACGTTCCTGATCGGCGACACACAGCAGCGCTTCGAGTTGGCGCAGGGCGCGTTCGGCGCGCCAGTCCTTGGCGAGTTCAATCGCGGCGCGGGTGAGGCTGCCGTATTGCTGGAGCTTGCCCTCGAAGCGCTCGAACAGCGTGAATGCATCGGCGGTGCCACCGGCGAAGCCCGCGATTACCCGATCGTTACCGAGGCGCCGGATCTTGCGCGCGTTGTGCTTCATCACCGTGTTGCCGAGGGTAACCTGGCCGTCACCGCCGAGGGCGACCCGGTTGCCTTTGCGAACGGACACGATGGTGGTGCCGTGGGCGTCGAAGAAAGGTTGCTGACTCATTGAATATCTTCTCTCCCGGTGCCTCGCGTGGACCCGCGGGCAGCCGACAAGACCTCAGCGATCAATCCTGATCGGTGGAACGGCGCCGGCTCGCGCGCGGGTGGGCGCTCTCGTAGACGCTGGCCAGATGCTGGAAGTCCAGGTGCGTGTAGACCTGCGTGGTGCTGATGTCGGCATGGCCGAGTAGTTCCTGCACCGCGCGAAGATCACCGCTCGACTCGAGCACGTGGGTGGCAAAGCTGTGGCGGAATAGATGCGGATGCACCTTGTGATCGAGGCCCTGTACCTGCCCCCAGTGCTGCACCCGCTGCTGCACCGAGCGTCGACTCAAGCGCTTGCCACGTTGGCTGGTGAACAGGGCCTGCTCGCCCTCTTGCGCGGTGCGCACGCGCAACCAGCGGCTGAGCGCCTCACGCGCCTGCGCGCCCACCGGGACGATTCGCATCTTGTTGCCCTTCCCCGTGACGCGGATGGTGCCGTCGCGAAGATCGAGGTCTGTGACGTCCGCCCCCGTAAGTTCCGCAAGGCGCAGGCCGGAGGAGTAGAGCAACTCCATGATGGCGAAGTCGCGGTGAGTAAGGGGATCGTCATCGGCCCCCTCCAGGAGGCGCGCCATCGTATCCGGCGGGAGCACGGCAGGCAGACGCTTGTCGGCCTTTGGGGCCTGTAAGCCTGTCGCCGGATTGCTCGGTAGTTCGCCGAACTCCACCAGCGAGTTGAGCCACTGTCTTACCGCGCTCAGCCGCCGCGCCAGGCTGCGCGGTGACAGCCCTCGACGGTGTTCCCCGGCCAGCCAATCGCGCAGGTCAGTGGTGCCGATATCGGCCGGCGCGCCAAGCTCGCGCGCCTGGCAGAACTCGAGCACGCTCGCGAGGTCGCGGGCGTAATTGCTGATCGTGTGCTCGGAGGCGCGGCGCTCGACGGCGAGGCCGTGCAGAAAACGTTTCGCGCCGCGGCTGAAGGAGGGCGGAAAGCTGTCTAGGGGATGCGCTGCGGGAGCTGTCTTGCCCTCCGCCTGAGCGCTCGCCGGCTCGCGGTTCACCGGCCCCGTTGTCGGATCGCCTGGGCGACCAGGCCGCCGACCCGGTTGAGGAAGTCGACGCTCATGGTCGGCAGGAAGCGATCCGGATTGACGCTGCCGATCGCCAGCATGCCGATCGCCGGATCGCCGAGGGGGGTCACGGTGGCCGATGCCACCCGTTGCCCGGTTTCCTCGCCGAAGATAAAGGTACGTTGGGCCTCTGTGAGACGTCCGCAGCGCGGCGTCTCGGAGGTCAGCAGAGAGACGAAGTCGCCGCTCTCATCGCGCCGATCGATGTGCCGAACCCATCCGCCCTCGGCGGGGATCCCCTCCTCGAGGGCATCGTCGAACATGAGCAGTACGGAGAACTCGGCGCTGAAGTCTTCGCCCAAGGAGCGCTCGAGCACGGCGACGGCCTCGTCGGCGGAGCCGGTGGCGAGCAGCTTCTCCGCGAGTCCGTGAATCTTCTCGGCGAGCGCCGTGTTGCTGCCGACGATGGACACGAGTTCCTGCAGCTTGCGCTCAAGCTTCACGTTGCGCGCGCGCAGGATCGCCACCTGGCGTTCGATCAGCGAGACTGCCGGGCCGCTGCCCGGATCGCTCAGGCGCAGGGCACCCAAGAGCGTGCTGTGGCGCTCGAAGAAGTCAGGGTGCATCTGCAGGTACTGGGCGATCGCCTCCTCCGAGGGGTCTTGACTCGCCGTTCCAGTTTTTTGTTGTGAACTCATACTGTTACCTGTCCCCTGAACACCCATCGGGCGGCCCCCTCGAGCCACACGGGGTGGCCTTCGCCGGGCCAGCTTATCACCAGTTCTCCGCCGCGGAGCGCCAGTGTCACCTCGCTCCCGACGAACCTTCCTGTGGCCAGGCCGATCACCGCGGCGGCGCAGGCACCAGACCCGCAGGCCAGCGTCTCGCCGACGCCGCGCTCGAAGACGCGAAGTCTTCCGCGGTGGTCGGTGAGGGGTTCCAAGAAGCCCACGTTTACGCCGGCTGGAAAGGCGTCTAGCTGCTGAATCGCTGGGCCGAGCTGTTCGACGGGAGCATTGTCTATGTTGTCGACGAAAAGTACGCCGTGGGGGTTTCCCATCGAAACGGCCCCCAGTCTAACCGTTCCGTCGACCACATCGAGGTCGTATCGCCCGTCCGCCGCCGGCGTGGCCGCGATCGGCACCTTCGCCGGGGTGAACTCCGGCACCCCCATGCAGACGCTCACGCGCTCTGGGGTGACCCTTGCCTGGATCGGTCCTGCCGGACTGCCAAAGGTAAATTCCTCTGGATAATCATGATGTTGCTTCAGAAGTGCGGCAACGCAGCGTGCGCCGTTACCGCACTGGCCCGCCACCGATCCGTCCGCGTTGTAGATCTTGAATTCCGCCGCGAGTTCCGCCCCGTCCCCGGCTTGCTGGATCAGCAACAGCTGATCGAACCCGATGCCCCGGCGCCGATCTGCCAACGCCTGGATGGTGGCGGCAGAGAGCGGCATCCGCGGCGCGGTTTGGTCAAGGAAGTCGAGCACGAGGAAGTCGTTACCGCAGCCTTCCATCTTGTCGAAAGTCAGTTCCATAGGGGCCTGGAGCTTACCCGTCAGGGTGTCGTGAACAAGCGCGGGTTCATGGCTGGTGCCGCCTGATTCGGCGTTCCGTGGTGGCGGCACGAGCGCCCGCGGTATGATCCCGCCCCAGCCATTGGAGCCAGACCATTTCATGAAATACAGCGACTTACAGGACTTCGTACGGCAGCTGGAAGCGATCGGCGAGCTGCGTCGGGTGCAGATCGAGATCGATCCCCGGCTGGAGATGACGGAGATTTGTGACCGCACCCTGCGCAAGGGCGGCCCCGCGCTCCTGTTCGAGAACGTGAAGGGTCACAGCATGCCGGTGCTGGGCAACCTCTTCGGCACCCCCCGCCGTGTCGCCCTGGCGATGGGGCAGGAGTCCGTCGGCGCCCTACGAGAGGTGGGGGAGCTGCTGGCCTTTCTCAAGTCTCCCGAGCCGCCCGGGGGGATGCGCGATGCCTGGTCGAAGTTGCCAATCTTCAGCCAAGTGCTCTCAATGGCGCCGAAAACAGCAGGAAGTGCGCCGTGGCAGCGCAACGTGCTGGAAGGCGATGCGGTCGATCTCGAGCGCCTGCCGATTCAGACCTGCTGGCCCGGCGACGCCGGCCCGCTGGTGACCTGGGGCCTGACGATCACGCGCGGCCCCGCCCGTAAGCGGCATAATCTTGGTATCTACCGGCAGCAGCTGATCGGGCGCAATCGCCTGATCATGCGCTGGCTGGCCCATCGCGGGGGGGCGACGGACTTCCAGGCCTTCCAGCAGGAGCACCCGGGCAAGCCCTTCCCGGTCGCCGTCGCGCTCGGGGCGGACCCGGCGACGATTCTAGGGGCGGTCACACCCGTGCCGGACACGCTCTCCGAGCATGCCTTCGCCGGCCTGCTGCGCGGTTCGCGCACGGTGACGGTGAAGAGCGACCTCACCGGCCTCGACATCCCGGCGAGCGCGGAAATCGTGTTGGAAGGTCATCTCCATCCCGGCGACATGGCGCCTGAGGGACCCTTTGGAGATCACACGGGGTATTACAACGAGGTCAGCGACTTCCCCGTGTTCACGGTGGACCGCATGAGCTGGCGTGATGACGCCATCTACCACAGCACCTACACCGGTCGCCCGCCCGACGAGCCCGCCATCCTCGGCGTGGCCCTGAACGAGGTGTTCGTGCCCATCTTGCGCAAGCAGTTCCCGGAGATCGTCGACTTCTACCTGCCGCCGGAAGCCTGTTCATACCGCTTGGCCGTGGTGACCATGAAGAAGGAATACCCGGGCCATGCGAAGCGGGTGATGATGGGGGTCTGGTCCTTCCTGCGTCAGTTCATGTACACGAAGTTCGTGATCGTTGTTGACGACGACATCAATGCGCGTGATTGGCAGGACGTGATCTGGGCGATCTCGACGCGAGTAGATCCCACGCGCGACGTCACCATGGTGGATAACACACCTATCGATTATCTTGACTTCGCGTCGCCGGTGGCGGGCCTCGGCTCGAAGATGGGGATCGACGCGACGTCGAAGTGGGCGGGCGAGACGGATCGCGAATGGGGTACCCCCATCCGTATGGATCCATCGGTGATTGCGCGCGTAGACGCGATCTGGAGCGACCTAGGTATCGACTAGGTCTCGCCGGGTATGCCCCCAGCGGGGCGGCAAACTCGCTTAGGCCGAGTCGTCGCGCTGCTGAAGGCGTGCGTCGTCTGAGGCGCGCTCGGAGGAACCACCACCCTGCTGGTCACTGCTGCGGCGCTCGGCATGACCGTTGCCGTTGCTATGGCCGTTTCCGTTCCCATTGCCAATGACGCCGTAGTGGCCGTTGCCATTGCCATGGTTCACGTGGCCATTGCCGTTGCCGTTCGCATGCGTCGCGACCAGGCGATGTCCCGCATTCACCGGTACCCGTGCATCGCGCTCTGCCTGCTCGGCACGCGCCTGCTTGCGGTACTCGGTGGGCGTGACGCTCGCGAAGCGCTTGAAGGCCCGCTGGAACGTGCGCAGGTCGCGGAAGCCGACCTTACGCGAGACATTGGTGATGCTGAGGTCCGTGTCCGCGAGCAGGTGCATCGCTCTCAGGACGCGCGTGTAGTTCAGCCAGCTGTGGAAGCAAACACCGGTCTTCTCGTGGAAGAAAGACGAGAAGTAGCTGGCTTCCAGGTTGGCCACTCGCGCGGCGTCGACGAGGGAGATACGCGCGGTCGGATTGTCCTCACAATACCGCCTCACCCGGGCGAGTCGCGGGTTATCGCGAAACGACTCCGTTTTGATCTTGTCAGGATCGAACTCTGCCACTGCCGTCATCCCATCTTGGGGCCAGTGAGCGAGCGGGCGTGCCCCGCCGTAGTGATCTCCGGCCTTGTGCAAATCCCCGCGCACGCCCCCTGGGGGCCCGTCGCGGTAAGTCCATCTGACCACATCTGTGTCTAGATTGCATTACAGATACATGTGTCAGGTCGACATTACACGCAATTCCTGCCGTAGGTTTCGCGGTTTTCCCTTACAGAACCCAAAGAAATGCCGGGCATTTTGTCGCGCCGACATCAGGCAGTCGTGATGGTGCGCACTGCGCACCGCGGGAAAGGGCCAGGCGCAGGCCCCTTAGGGCCTAGGAGGTGGGGCGGCGCTTGCGTCCGCGGCGCCCGCGCGCCCCGCTACCCTGCGAGGTGCCGGAGACGGGTGCTGGGTCTTCATCGCTCACCGTGACGGTGGCCTCGGCGGAGTGCGCATCGTTGGCCGCGCTGCTCTCCAGCCGCGCGGGAACGCCGCTGCTGCGGCCCTCCGTGGTGTGGGCCAAAGCAGAGCGGAAGGCGATAGTGGCCTCCGCGTGGCGGCCCTGTTCATCCAGCAGACGACCGTAGAGTTCGAAGCTCTCCAGCCGTGGCGCCTGTTCGAGGGACGACTCCAGGCGCGCGATCGCCTTCAACGGGTCGTGCGATGCCCCGATCGCCGCGGCCGCGTAGAGCAGCGCCGGGTCCTCTTGGCGCTTACGTCGCCAGGCCGTGATCTGCGGCTGCAGCTTGCGTTGCTGCGCCTCACTCAACTGCCCCACGGTGTACAGCAGCTCCGGCTGCCACTGCTCGCGCATGCTGCGCTTGATCACCTCCGCCGCCTCGGCTTCGTCGCCGGCTTCGATGAGCGCGCCGACGTAGCGATGGGTGAGGCGGGCGTCCTTCTGCTTGCGTCCCAGTTGCTTCCAGCGACGCTTCAGGCCCGGTCCATCGAGTCGCTTGGCCGCGATGGTGATCGCATGCCCGGTCACTTCGCTCTCCAGCGCTCGCAGGCTTGGGGCGGGCAGGGCCTTTTCCTTGCGCAGGCGCGGCAGCAACTCGTCCAGCAGCGTCCACTCCTGCTGCTGTTGATAGATCTCCGCCTGCAGGGCGAGGCAGCGGGCGTGGCGCGGCCGCATCGCCTCCAGACGTCGCAAGGTCTTCAGCGCGCGCTCGAGATCGCCTTCCCCGATCTCCAGTTCCGCCTGCGTGATGAGGATGGCAGGTGCATCACCGGGAGCGTGGTCGTTGGCTCGCTTGAGCCAGCTGTCGCGCCGTGAACGCGCACCTTGGCGCTGCGCCGCTCGAGCCGCCTCGAGGTATGCGACCACCGGCGCATCACCGCGCACCGCCTGGCGGGTGAGGATGCGCTCTCCGCGGGCGAGGTTGCCGGCGCTGATCTCGCTCAAGCCGCGGGTGAGGGCGCCTTGCGCAATCGCTTTCTCGCGCGCGCCTAGTGCGCTGCCGATGCGCCTGGGCGCGCCGAGCACCTGCACCAGAATGCGAATGGCCACGTAGAGGGCCACCAGGATCATGATGAGCCCGGGCACGGAGGTCTGCAGGCTCGCATCGAGGAAGCGAATCTGTACGTAGCCCCGATCTTCGAGCAGGAAGTGGGCGCTGAAGGCGCCGAGGAACAGGCCGATGAGCAGTACGATGCCGAGCCTCATGGCAAGCGCTCCGCGGCCTCCCGCAGCGCCACCAGCGATCCGCTGATGTCCGGGCGCTCGGGAGCGATCTCCACCTCCCAGAGCTCAGCGAGCTGCTCGCGCATGCCATCCACCGCGCCCGACTGCAGATCGAAGCCGCCACCGGTAAGCGTTCGCTGGGCAGCTTCCAGGCTGATCCGGTAGTTGATCTGATCACCTTTCAAACTAGATAGGCGTGCGGTGAGTAGTTGCAGCTCGAGATTGCGGTGAAGAAAGAACTTCTCATCCGGCTCGAGCAGCGGTACCACCGGCGAGTCGTCGCGACGGAAAGACACGAGGCTCGACAGGGCGCCCTGAAACGCCGCGCGGGCGCGGCCCCAGCCTGCAGGTTCGTCCGGGTCGCCGCCTTCGACCAACAAATTCTGGGTTCGATCCTCAATCAGCGGAAGTTCGAGCGCCTGTGCGGCGAGCGCACCGAGACTGACCGCCACCCCGGACACATCCGTGCGCGGCATTGCGCTCACCGCGCTGATATCCGCGGCGAGGGCTTCTCGCACCGGCGTCAGTCGCGGCGAGGCGAGGGAGGCCAGGTGATCGTCGGCCGCCTCCAACGCGGCGAGCGCTACCTGGCGATCGCCGGCGAGGGCGAGGGCGGTGTTCGCCGTTTGCATGAGGTACTCGGCCTCGGCCAGCACCCACCGGTCACGCGCATTGCGCAGCACGCCGCCCGCATCCGCCAGCGCTTGTTCGTTGCGCGAGACACTCTGCCTCACCTGGCCGAGTTGTAAGGTGAGGTCCTCCACGGTGCGCCCGAGGGCCTCGACCGCTGCGTCCCCCTGGGCGCTTTGCACCTCGAGGGCGGCGACCGTGGGCGCAAGCTGGCGCAGGGTGGTTTCCTGGTTGTCGATGCGTCCTGCCAGGCGCGTCTCGATGGCGCTGGAGGTGGTGGCTACATCGGCTCTGGCGGCGCCGGCGGCTTCGCGGGCGGAGCCCAGGTCCTGCAGCAGTGACGACTGGTTCTGCCAAAAGGAGAACACCGCGATACAGGCCACAGCGGCGAGCACCAGGGCCGCGAACCCGAGCGGGTTGTGGTTAGTGGGCGAAGTCGCCTCGTGGGGATACTCGTGCGCCCGCGTGGCGCTACCGCCGCTGCTGCTGCCGGCCGGCGCGCTGGCCGTCTCGGGCTCGGTGCTCATGTCGCGGGCACTCGGTGTGTACGGCAAATGGCTAGCGTCGTGTTCCCCACCATGCCTCCATGGCGCGTATCAGCGCCTCGTTGTCGGCGCCCCGGCTCTTTAGGGGCGGCAGCTCAAACCCAAGCTTGCTGACAGCGGCGTGGGCGATTCGCTCGCTCGGCGCGAGGACCGTCGATGCGCCGCGCACCGCATCCGCTTCAGCGCCGAGTAATAACAACGCATTATCCAGGATTTCTAAACTAGTTGCTGTAATGATGTGTGGGACATCCCCCGAACGGATGGCCGCCTTCGCTTCAACGGCACAGTCCGCCGATGGGCGGCGCCTCACGTAGGTCTCGGCGTAGCGCACATGGAACCCGCGTTCGCTCAGGGTGTTGGCGAGCAGCTCGCGACCGCCCACCCCCCGCACGATCAGCACATCGAGTGGCGCGTGCGATGCCGTAAGCGACGGGTGTGCCAGCAAGTCCTCGCTCGTGTAGGCGTCGTTCTCTGGGGTGATATCGACGCGTACTCCGCAGGCCTCGAGGGCGTTGGCGGTGGTGCCTCCGATGGCAGCTACCCGCCGAGGGCGCACGTGCTTCTCGCGCAGCAACCAGCTGCCGTGGGTCACCGCCGGCACGCTGACGAAGATCACGAGGCCGACGTCGCCCGGCGAGGCGAACTCATCGAGGAGCGCCGCGCGCTCGATCGCTTTGGTTTCGATCGCCGGCAAACGGATCGCTTGGCCGGCGCGACCGGTGACTGCCTCGGCCAGCGTGCCATTGGCGGGCTCCGGGCGCGTTATCAGGACACGTAGGCCCGTTAGGCTACCGCTAGGCCGGGCCTCGCCGTTCAAGCGTTCGGCGCGGCAACCAATTCCGCCGCGCCCTGCTCGAGCAGCGCGTCGGCGACCTGTGACCCGAGGGCCTTCGGGTCGCCCCGGGAACTGGCCGTCGCTTCCAGCAGCCGCGACCCGTCGAGCGCCCCCACTCGACCCGTCAGGGTGAGTTCGCCGTCGTCGGCCAGGGTGGCGAAGCCGGCGATCGGGGAATGGCAATTGCCTTCCAGCGCCAGGTTGAGCGCCCGCTCGGCGGTCACGCAGGTGGCGGTGGGCGCATGGTTGATGGCGGCCATGAGCTCGATGACCCGCGTGTCGTCTTCACGACATTCGATGCCGACGGCACCTTGGCCGATGGCGGGCAAGGACGTCTGGATATCGAAGGCATCGGTGATGCGCTCGCCCAGGCCCAGTCGCTCCAGACCGGCCACGGCCAGCACGATCGCATCCCACCCCTCGGACTCGAGCTTGGCGAGGCGCGTCTGCAGGTTGCCGCGCAGGGTGCCGATCTGCAGGTCCGGGCGTTTGGCGAGCAATTGCACCCGTCGGCGCAGGCTCGACGTGCCCAGGCGTGCCCCCTGGGGCAGGTCGGCGAAGCGTCGGTGCTTGAGGGAGACGAAGGCGTCCCGGGGATCAGCCCGCTCCAGCACAGCGCAGATAGTCATCCCGTCGGGTAACTCGGCGGGTACATCCTTCATCGAATGCACCGCGATGTGCGCCCTGCCTTCAACCAGAGCGACCTCCAGTTCTTTAAGAAACAATCCCTTACCGCCGATCTCGGCGAGCGATTGGGAGAGCATCTCATCGCCCTGGGTGGTCATGGGCAGGAGTTCGGTGGCGAGGTCGGGGTGGGCGGCGGCGAGGGCGTCTTTTACATGGTGCGCCTGCCAGAGGGCGAGTTCACTGCGTCGCGTGGCGATGCTGAAGCTGGACATTCGGGCTCCGGTCCTTCGGCTGCCGAACCGCCACATCGTTGGCGCGGTCTCGACAATCGCAATACGAACACGGGGTAGCGGCGGCGAGCCGCTACCCCGTGAGGTCAAACCACAAGTGTGCCCGAGTGTGCTCGCGACATGAAGCGCGCGAGTTACCGGTCGCTCGAGTCAGAGCGCGCGCAGCCGTTGCTTTACGGAGGCGGCGTGACGACGGCTGACACGGAAGCAGCGGCCTTCACCGCCTTCGTCGACCATCCTCACCTGGTAGTGCCCCTCGCGCGTACGCTCGAGAGCGTCGAGGTGGCGCAGGGAGATGAGCGTTTCCCGGTGAATCCGCACGAAGCGCTCGGGAAACTCCGCTTCCAGCGACTTCAGCGACTCATCGATGAGCACTTCGCCGGCGTGGTGGATGACGTTGGTGTACTTGTTGTCCGCGCAGAAGGCGACGACCGTGTCGAGGGCGATCACCTGCAGGCGCTCGCCGCAGCGGGCGCTGATGGTGGTGCGTTGCTCCTTCGCAGGCTCCGGCCGCACCTCCAACTCGCGGATCTGCGGCCGCGTCGGGCGCTTGGCCTTCTCCAACGCGTTGGCGAGCTTCTCCTGGCGGATGGGCTTCACCAGGTAGTCGGCCGGGCTCGCGGAGTAGGCCTCGAGGGCGTGCTCGCCGTAGGCGGTGGTGAAGATCACGGCAGGCGCGCTCGGCATGCTGCTGATCTTCACGGCGGCTTCCAGGCCGCCCATGCCGGGCATGCGGATGTCCATCAGGACCACGTCCGGCTCCTGCTGGGAGCACAGGCGTACCGCGTCCTCGCCGGACATGGCTTCCGTGACCCTGTTGCTCGGCGCGATCTCCACCAATTGCCGGCGCAGGCGTTCGCGCGCCGGAGCTTCATCGTCGACGATAAGAATCTTCACTGACTTTCGTCCCTGGATTGGTCCATGGGCAGCGTGAGCGTGGCGCGAAAGCCGTCCTGCTCACGGTGAGTGTCGAGCCGGGCCCGACCTTCACTGATAAGCGCCAAACGTTCGTGAATGTTCGCAAGGGCCATCCGATTTCCTTGATGCGGCGGCGCAGCAGTGGTGTCCAGGCGAGGCGCCGGATTATGTATCATGAGCTCAACCTGTTTGCCGAGCACCTGACCCCGAATGGAGACGGTCCCTCCCTCGGTCAGCCGCTCGACGCCATGATAGATGGCGTTCTCGAGCAGCGGCTGGAGCGTCAGCGCCGGAATCGGCACGTCCATCGGAACATCATCGATCTGCCAATCCACGCGCAAGCGCTCGCGTAGGCGCTGCTGCTCGACGCGCGCGTAGACACGGCAGACTTCGATCTCCTGGCGTAGGGGGATGCGCTGACCCGTATCCGACAGGCTCGCCCGCATCAGCTCGGCCACATCCTCCACCGCCGCTTCGGCGGCCGCCGGGTCCGAGCGGGTGAGGGACGCGATCGTGTTCATGCTGTTGAAGAGAAAGTGCGGCCGCATGCGAGCCTGGAGCACACCGATGCGTGCCTGCGCTTGGCGCTCGAGGTTCAGACGCCACTGGTGGGTGACGTAGAAGTAGCGCAGCAACAACGCACAGACCACGGCGCTGACGGCGAGGCTACCCAGCAGGAAGGGGCCGTGGCGCTGGGGGAAGAACAGCTGGGGGCCGCCCCCCGAGCCGCCCAGGGTGAGCAATCCGATCCACCAGGTTGCTTCGGCGATCGCGGCGGTCACGCCGAGGATCACCAGGAAGCCACCGATGGACAGGCCTACCGTACCCAGGGTAGCGAGCTTGGGGCGAAGGCTGCAGAGCAGGGCCGTGCCGGTGAGGGCAATCCAGATCAGGAGCAGGGAGATGCGCGCGAGCTCCAGCCAGAACAGCTCCCCGATGGGCACGCGGGCGAAGGTCAGCACGATCGCGACCAGCTCCACGATCAGCACGACGGTGAGCGCCATACGCGGCTGGCAGAAATCCGGGAGGTAGCAGTCCGCCGGGGTGGCGGCCGGGGAGCCGCTCAGCTGTCGTCGCTTGCGAACATTTCCCGCTTCAGGCGGAACAGCGATGAGATGTCCTCCTCCGCGTCGGGATCGCGCGCGAGCAGGCGTTCGTAATGCAGCAGGGTCATCTCGACCACGGGCAAGCGCACGTCGTGCTCATCGGCGATGGCCCGACAGATGGCCAGGTCCTTGGCGTGTAGGGCGACCTTGAATCCCAGAGGATACGTGTCGTCCCGCATGTTCGGGCCGCGCTGCTCCAGGAACCAGCTGCCGGCAGCGCCCGTCGCCAGGGTGGCGATGACCGCGTCGAGGTCGAGGCTCTCGGCCTGCGCCAAGGCCATGCCTTCGCTCACCGCCTGGTTGATGCCGGCGACCATGATCTGGTTCACCGCTTTGGTCACCTGCCCGGCGCCGACGGGGCCCATATGGGTGATTCGACGGCCGAGGCTCTCCAGCACCGGCAACGCGCGCTCGTAGGCGTCGCGCTCGCCTCCAACGAGAATCGCGAGGGTGGCGTTGATCGCCCCTTCGGTGCCCCCCGTGACGGGGCAATCGAGAAACTGCGCGCCCTTACTGGCCACGCGCTTCGCGGCCTCGCGCGCCGTCTGCGGCGAGGTCGTGGAGCAATCGAGGACGAGCTTGCCTTCGCTGAGGCCGGGGAGGAGCTGGTCCACCACGGCGAGCACGTCGGCGTCGGCGCTGACATTGGTGATCAGTACGTCGCACTCGGCGGCCAGGTCAGCGGGAGTGCTCGCGCTTGCGCAGCCTAATGAATCGGCAAGCTGTATGGCGACGCTAGCGGTGCGATTCCACACGCCGCCCAAGCGTTCGTGCTTGGCAAGGTTGGCTGCCATCGGCGCGCCCATGGCGCCGAGACCGAGTACGCCAGCGCGGGTCACGGTCACGGGGTACCGCTGCACCATTGGTCGACGGCGGCCTGCGCCTGCGCCTGCTCGGCGGCGATCTGCCCGTCGTTCAGGTAGATCTGCTGGCCGTTCTCGTCCACGCGGAAGGGACGGCGCGCCACCGACAGGGTGCGTAAGCGCGAGCGCGCCTGGTCGCAGCGATAGCGGCGTTGCTCCTGTTCGCGCGCCTGCTCGGCACTCGCTTGCTGCGCTTCCGCCGCCGCCTGCTGGCGGGCGGTCTGCTGCGCCTCGCGCGTGGCCACTTCGTTGGCCACGCGGGCCTCGTCCGTGCGCCGGCTGGCCATCTCCATTTCCTTGGCGCCTGGATGTTCGGGCTTGTCGCTGTAGTGCACGGTGCCGTCGGCGTCGACCCAGGTGAACAGCGTCTGCTCCTCCGCGATGCCGGCGCTGGCGAGCACGGTGAGCAGTGCCGCGGCGGCGGCGATTTGAGGTCGTTGCTTAGCCATCATGGTCAGGTCTCGAAGAGGGTCCCAATACCGATCTCGAGTCTATCACCGCCGTTGGGCGCGAATTCTCGACGAACGCACGTTTCCGCGGGGCGCTGCCGATCAGCGGTCGCCGGGAGACGACGGTCAGTCCTGAGGCGGCTTACCCTCCAGCTCGGCGATTCGCTGCTCCAGCTGCTCGACCGTCTCGTAGAGCCGATTGAGCATATCGTTGCGCACGTCGAACTCCTCCCGGGTGACCAGATCCATGCGCCCCAGGGCCGACTGCAGGACGGCCTTGAAGTTGCCGTGGACATCTTCGCGCAGGGCGCGCAGCCGCTCGGGCATGGCCGCGTCGAGGCGGCGGGCGAGATCGTCGATGAATCGTGGATCGAAACCTGGGTTGCTCATGGTGGGGTCCTCGTCGGGTTCGCTGCGTCACTCGGCTTGGCGAACGCCGCGTAACTCGATATCTGCGACAGAAATACGCGCTCCAGGCGCCCGTCTTCCTGCGCACACTCGGCTTGGTGTGCCGTTCGCGTTGGGCCCCATGGGAGCCAAGCGAGGGGCAATCCTACCAAATGGGCGCGGGAGGCCTGTCGATGACGCTGGCGCGCGTGCTGAGCAGAGCGCAGGTGGGGGTGGAAGCGCCCCAGGTCACGGTCGAGGTGTTCCTCGGCCGCGGCCTGCCCCGCTTCACGATGGTCGGTCTGCCCGAGACCGCCGTGCGCGAGGCGCGCGAGCGAGTGCGCGCGGCCATCACCCAGAGTGGTTACGAATTTCCAGCGCGCCCGATCACCGTAAATCTCGCACCGGCCGATCTCCCCAAAGAAGGCGGTCGCTTCGACCTCGCCATCGCCGTCGGGGTGCTGGTGGCCAGCCGACAGCTGCCGGGCAACGCCCTGCAGGGCATCGAGTGCTACGGCGAGCTCTCGCTGGGGGGCACCTTGAGGCCGATCCGTGGCGCCATCTGCGTCGCCACCCACGCCGCCTCAGCGAAGCATGCGCTGATCGTGCCGGTGGCCAACGGCGAGGAGGCGGCCATGCAGCGCCAGGCCGAGGTCTACGCGGCTGCCACCCTCGAGCAGGTGGGAGCGCACCTGTGTGGGAGACGTCCCCTGCGGGCCTGTCCGTCGCCGCGCTTCGCACCACCGGACCCGCATGGCAACGCTCTCGACCTCGGCGATGTGCAAGGCCAGGCGACCGCCAGGCGGGCGCTGGAAATCGCCGCCGCCGGGGGCCACAGCTTGCTGTTGGTGGGGCCTCCGGGCACGGGCAAGACCATGTTGGCCACTCGCTTACCGGGCCTATTGCCACCGTTAACTCATGAGGAGCAGTTGCAAGCGGCAGTGGTGCACTCGCTGGCGGGCGGAGCCGTGGGGCCGCAGCTGGAGCGTCCCTTCCGTGCTCCCCACCACAGCGCCACCGCCGCTGCCGTGCTCGGCGGCGGGGCTGTACTTCGCCCCGGTGAGATTTCCCTCGCCCACTGTGGGGTGTTGTTTCTGGATGAGCTCCCCGAGTTTCGGCGCGATGTGCTGGAGGGGCTGCGCGAGCCGTTGGAAGCGGGGGTGGTGCAGCTTGCCCGTGCCGGGGGTAGGGCGTCGTTTCCGGCGCGGTTTCAGTTGGTGGCGGCCATGAATCCCTGTCCTTGCGGCTATCTCGGTGAGCCTCGGTGCCGTTGCACCCCAGCGATGATCAATCGCTATCGCCAGCGCATTTCCGGTCCGCTGCTCGATCGGATCGATTTGCAACTACACATGCCGCGTCAGACGCCGGCAGAGGTGGGTGGTGACACGGCACCATCGCCGCCGTCAGTGAGTGCGCTCGTCGCCCGTCGAGTGGCAGCCGCGCACAGCGCGCAGCGAGGGCGCAGCGGCCGCCTCAACCACGCGCTTACGCCGGCCCAACTGGGCGAGGTGGTTGCGCCTGACGAAGTGGGGCGTTCGTTGATTCGTGCGGCGGGCGAGCGCTTCGGCTTGTCTGTGCGTGCGATTCATCGTGTCTTGCGCGTGGCGCGGACAGTAGCCGATCTTGCAGGATCGACAGAAGTGACCGCTGCGCACCTGTCGGAAGCACTGGGTTGGCGGACTTCGCTGGAGGAGCGTTGGGCTGCGCTGCCCTCGGTACATGGGCCTGGCGTCAGCAGCTCAGGGGTTTCGTTGTCAGATAGCTCGTGAAATCACTCGACCCAGGCGACCGATGCCAGGCACGGGACTCCGCCGGCCAGCGTAGCGCCTGCGATAGGAAGTCACCGCTAGTTCAGTCGCCGCAACCGGCCGACCACGCTGATTAAAGCAAGGGGTAGCAACAACAGCGGGCCGGCGGCGGGAATAGGGACCACGGCGAATTGAAAGCGACCGTAGGCGAGTCCAAGGCCATCACCAGTGGTTTCGGACCCGATGAGGACGAGTCGATCTATTCCACTGAAGGCGCTGAAATCCACCAGTTGGTTCGCGGCAATCACCTGTTCTGATAGAAGCTGAGCGCCATCGAAGATCTGTGCTCGTAAGACATCCCCGTCATCGAACTGGTTCGTGGTGAACGTCAGGTTGCCAATCCTCTGAGCGAACCTGATCTCGATGTCTGTAGAGCAGTCAGCCCCCTGCATTTCGGTGACCCCGCAGAACCCACCCAACGGTCCGGGCGGATTGTTCCCGGTATCCGCGTCGAAGATGAACACGTCGCCTCCGCTCGCTGTGATCTGCGCATTCACGAGTGAGAAATTCGGGGTTCCGAGGTACGTATCCCCAGGAAACTCCGCGAGAAAGTCGAGCGTTGCGGCTTCCGACCGGACCAAGAGGACGGCGCTGATCAGTGAGAGTACGAGGACTGTTTGCTTCAAGGTTGGCTGTCCGAGTTAGTTGTTTCTGATAGGCTTATGATTGCACTAGCTCATGGCACACAACAAGCGGACTCGCTCGAAGTTGGCTGCCTACGCCGGCCGGCGCTGCTGGTTGCTGCCTCGCAGCATGCCTTGCGGTTATCCCGGTGAGTCTCACTGCCGTTGTACGCTCTCCATGGTCACCGCTATTGTCAGCGCATCTGCGGTCCGCTGCTCGATCGGATCGACTTGCAATTACACATGCCGCGCCAGACGCCGGCACTGGACGCGTGTACTTCTTGCCGGAAACGCCTATGGGAGGGCGGTGGCTATGACGGCTCACGAAGCAAGCGTCGTGGCGTGGATTGGGTTCGGCGTATTCGCATTCCTCGTAGGCTATCTTGTCTCCTACTTACCCGGAATCGCTCCTCGCGCAGTGGACTGGAAACAAGCTACAGGAGTGGCCGTGGTGTCGGGCGCGACTGTTGGGTTCAACCTTAGCTTTTGGCTGTTCTTCGGGGATACGGGATTTGCAGGCAAAGTCTCCATGGCGATCTTTGTTCTGCTAGCGACGTTCTCGATGTTGTTCGTAGTGGCGATACTGTGGCTGCGTTACTTTGGGAAGTAGCAGGCTTAAGGTAGCGATGCGCACGAGCGATCGATGCCACCTTGAGGAGTCTGCTATGTGGCTGAGGGCAGGGTTATTGGTTGCCGTTCTAGTGAACCTTGGGGGGTGTTCACGGGTGGTAGAGTGCAGCGGTTTGCTGAGGGACTTGTCCAGCCAACACGGATTCCCTATCACGAAGGAGGGTATCTTTCATGCAGGGTACTTCGATTCGACTGAGTACTACTGCATAAGTAGTGCGTTGGTGTGTACCCCCAGAAACGCTGTTTTCGTCACCGCCTACGATGGGTCTACATCGTTTGTCTTGCAGTATGCGGAACACTCATCCAGCGCGCCACCGGGTGTCACACACTGTGTAACTTGAGTGCTTGATTACTAGGTTGTAGAAGCCAGCCCTGCCGGGAGCTTCACGAGATCCGCCCCCAAGTACGTTTGGCCCAAGCCAGGGCGTTGCTCGAACGGTACTGTTGTCGGTCGAAGGCGAGCTCGGCTGGCCTTCGGGCGCCCCGGGTTGACGGGGCGCTGGAGGATCGCAGGCGGGAGCGGAAAGCCACGCCCCGCCGCGCAGAGCGACGGGGCATCGGTGTCGGGCGAGTCCTGAGCTTACTGGCTCTCGGCCACCATGAAGTCGACCGCAGCCTTCACCTGATCGTCGGAGAGATAGCTGAAGCCCCCCTTGGGCGGCATCGCGTTCCAGCCGTTGATGGCGTGCGCGTAGAGCGTGTCGTTGCCCTGGGCGATACGCGCCGTCCAGGCAGCGGGGTCGCCGACCTTTGGCGCACCGGCGATGCCGGCGGCGTGACAGGCGTTGCAGCCCTGGTTGTAGATCGTGCTGCCGTCGATGTCGGCGGCAGCCGCGGCGACGCCCTCAGCGGCGGCGTCAACGGCGGTTTCTACCGTCTCAGCCACGGCGGCGACGGCTTCGACCGGCGAATGATCCTCGCCCGATGCTTCAGCGTGATGCTCCTCGGCCGCCTCTCCGTGGCCTTCGTCACCACCATGGCCGGCGTCATCGCCGTGGGCGGCGTCATCGCCGTGGGCGGCGGGCGGATCGCGGAACGTGAGAGCGGTGGAAGCGGTCGGCGCGACCGTCACGCCGGCACCGGCCAGGGCGACGGTGCCCACGGGCGCCGTGCGAGCCTCGATCGCTTCCAGGCGAGCGGGATCGGCGCTCACCCACTGATCCTGGGTGTTGCTGTCGACCACCTTCGCCAGGACGTAGATGAAAATCGTGAATGCCACCAGGGAGGCGAGCACGTAGGAAAAGGTCTGGAAGAACCGGATGTCTTGTGCCGTCACGTTTGCAACCTTGACTCATCTAGGCCAAAAAAGGATCGCGAAGTATAACGGTGCGGCACGGCAGCAGAAAGCGCCCGTTCGCACGTGTCGTGGACGTCGTGACACCGGCACGGTTATATTGCGCGCTGGTTCTCGACCTGGCGATCCCGCCGGTCTCGCCCCACCCCAACGCGCCTGTAGCTCAGCTGGATAGAGTACCGCCCTCCGAAGGCGGGGGTCACAGGTTCGAATCCTGTCAGGCGCGCCATTTCATTCGTTTCAGCGCACCCGTGCCCCAAGGGCCTCACACCCTTCGTGCGCTTGCTGATACTGTATGAATAACCAGTAGTTCAGCGGGGCCATCATGAGTGATTCGGGTGTCATCCGTGGCCGGGGCGCGACGTGCTCGCCCGCGCCGCGGTTTCTCGCGGCAAGCCACGAGGCGGTGGCCGATGGTTGGACCGTCGCGGAGCCGGAGCGGGCGCCCGACACTCACGTGCGTCGCGAAGTGCCGCGTTCGCTCATCACCTTCAATCGCTCGCCGGACCTGCCCTTCGACCGCACCATCAACCCCTACCGGGGCTGTGAGCACGGCTGCGTGTACTGCTTCGCGCGCCCGACGCACGCCTTTCTGGACCTGTCGCCCGGTCTGGATTTCGAAACACGGCTGGTCTGGAAGGCGGATGCGGATCAGGTGCTTCTGCGACAGCTGGGGAGTCCTTCGTATCGGTGCGCGCCGATCGCCCTGGGGGCGAGTACCGATCCCTACCAGCCGATCGAACGTCGCTACGGCGTCACCCGCCGAATTCTCGAAACGCTGCTCGCCTGCCGACATCCCGTGTCGATCGTCACCAAGGGCGCACTCATCGAGCGCGACCTCGACCTGCTGGCGGAGCTGGCTGCCCAGCGACTGGTCAGCGTGGCGGTCAGCGTCACCACCCTGGCCCCCGAGCTCAAGCGCCAGCTCGAACCGCGGGCGAGCAGTGGGCCGAGGCGGCTGCAGATGATCGAGCGACTGGTCGCGGCGGGAGTGCCGAGCCAGAAACCCTCTCTTATCAACTCGACCTAAACTGTCCCATTAGTGCTGACGTCAGACACGCATTTCTATAAGCCATCTCCGACTGGCAGCAGGCATATTTCAAATAACATGGCCTACCGAGCTCTGGATGCGGCGCGTCTCGAATTCCGTAGTGGTGTTCGCAAAATTCATGGATACCCTGAAACTGCAAATTTGGGGATCGACAGCTCAGTGTTGGATCGCATGCAAATGCGAATTAATTAGTGTGGTCTGTAGTCACCTTGAAGCCCCCGATGGACTTCCGCCGGTTGCCTCCGAACCGGAAACTCAATCGATTAAATCAGAAGTCTAAGTGAGTTGTGGCGCGCGCTTTGAGCTCCGTAATTTTGTCTTTAAGACAATCAACACCCAAAGCGCGGACAAACACTCATAGTCTGTTTTGTCCGCAAAGCAGCCATCAGCAGCGCATCCATGGCGGGCTAAAAATTGCCCGAATATAGAGCTACGTAGACGCCATGCGATTCTTCAATGTTCCTTATCGTTTATTCGCGCTGGCTGTCGTTACTGTAGTAATCCTTTGGGCGTGCCTTTGGATTGCAATTGTAAATCTGCCAATTCTAAAGGCACTGGATGAGCGAGGTGTAAGTGTCGAGGCGGAAATCGTTTGGGTTGGTAAGACACCAAACAGTTGTGGCCCACCTGTACGCTGTAGTTTTGGTTAATTGGACCGGGGCAAATCTCTAGTGGTTCAGATGAATTGT
>JBCBZW010000040.1 GCA_039815145.1 Pseudomonadota bacterium | reverse complement strand
GCCTTGAGCGAGGTCATGGGTCACCGGGTCGTAGTCTTGGTGTGTGGTAACCCAACGCTATCGCCCGACCCATGGCCTTTCAATGCTTTAGCGCATCCAGTTCTATGCGCTCAGGATCCTTTGCGAGATCCGGATTGACCCAAAGAAAGGGCCCGTGGCGACGATGCGCCACGGGCCCTTCTATCACCGTCACACCGATGGCAACCGGTGTGGGATGTCGCTTACTTCGACGCGCTGAACGCCATGGCCGAGCCAGACGCCGGCGTGTCGAAGCGGTCGGCCGACATCACCTTGGTCCAGGCGGCGACGAAGTCGTCCACGAAGCGCTCACGCGAATCGGCGAAGGCGTAGAACTCCGCTACTGCGCGCAGCTCAGCGTTGGAGCCGAACACGAGGTCCACTTCCGTGGCGGTCCACTTCAGCTCACCGCTCGTGCGATCACGGCCTTCGAACACGTAGGGCGTCGTTGCTGACGGGCCCCAGGCCGTGCTCATGTCGAGCAAGTTCACGAAGAAGTGGTTGTTGAGCGTACCCGGGGTGGCGGTGAGCACACCGTGGCTGCTACTGCCGGCGTTAGCACCGATGGCGCGCAGGCCACCGACGAGCACGGTCATCTCAGCGACGTCGAGGTCCAGCAGGTCAGCCTTGTCCACCATCAGGTCCGCCGGGGAGCGCAGGGCACCCTCGGTGAAGTAGTTGCGGAAGGCATCCGCGCGGGGCTCGAGAACGGCGAAGGAGCGCACGTCGGTCTGGTCCTGGGTGGCGTCGCCGCGGCCGGGGGTAAAGGGCACGGTCACGGTGTAGCCAGCCGCCTTGGCGGCCTGCTCGATGCCAGCGGCACCGCCGAGCACGATGATGTCCGCCATGGACACTTCCTTGGAGCCCGACTGCTTGCGGTTGAAGTCGCGTCGCACCTTGCCGAGGGTCTTCAGCACGCGGGCCAGCTCCTTCGGATCGTTGGCGTCCCAGTCCTTCTGCGGGGCCAGGCGAATACGCGCACCGTTGGCACCGCCACGCATGTCTGAGGCGCGGAAGCTGGAGGCCGATGCCCACGCCGTGCGCACCAGCTGCTGGGTGGTGAGATCGGTGTCGAGGATCGCACGCTTGAGGTCAGCCACGTCCGACTCGGTGATCAGCTCGTGGGTGACGGCGGGGATCGGATCCTGCCAGATCAGCTCCTCGCTCGGCACCATGCTGCCGATGTAGCGAGCACGGGGGCCCATGTCGCGGTGGGTCAGCTTGAACCAGGCGCGGGCAAAGGCGTCGGCGAATTCTTCCGGGTTCTTACGGAAGCGCTCGGTGATCTTGCGGTACTCCGGGTCTTCGCGCAGGGCGAGGTCGGTGGTGAACATGATCGGCGCGTGGCGCTTACCCTGCACGTGTGCGTCGGGCACGATGTTGGCGGCGCCTGCTGCAGCGGGCACCCACTGGGTGGCGCCGGCGGGGCTCTTGCTCTTCACCCACTCGAAGGCGTAGAGGTTGTCGAGGTACTGGGTGGTCCAGGCGATGGGGTTGGCGGACCAGGCGCCTTCGAGGCCGCTGGTCACGGTGTCCTCGGCGTTGCCCTTACCGCAACGGTTGGTCCAGCCGAAGCCCTGCGCTTCCACCTTGTTGCCGGCGGGCTCCACGCCCGTGCACTCTTCCGGCTTGTGCGCGCCGTGGGCCTTACCGAAGGTGTGGCCACCGGCGATCAGGGCCGCAGTCTCCACATCGTTCATGGCCATGCGACCGAAGGTCTCGCGAATGTCGCGGGCAGCCGCCAGGGGATCGGGGTTGCCGTTGGGGCCTTCCGGGTTGACGTAGATCAGACCCATCTGCACCGCAGCTAGAGGTTTTGCCAGCTCGCGATCGCCGTGGTAGCGCTCATCGGCGAGGAACTTCTTCTCGGGACCCCAGTAAACGAGCTCCGCTTCCCAGTCGTCCTCACGGCCGCCGGCGAAGCCGAAGGTCTTAAAGCCCATGTCCTCGAGGGCGACGTTGCCCGCGAGCACCATGAGGTCAGCCCAGGAGATCTTGTTGCCGTACTTCTGCTTGATCGGCCACAGGAGGCGA
Organism: Pseudomonadota bacterium; assembly: GCA_039815145.1. Lineage (NCBI taxonomy): Bacteria > Pseudomonadati > Pseudomonadota > Pseudomonadota bacterium. Next base: position 36,959 of record JBCBZW010000040.1, on the reverse strand, counting down.
CGGGCCTTGTCGAGGTTACCGTTATCGGGCCAGCTGTTCAGCGGCTCGAAGCGCTGCTGACCACCTGCGGCGCCACCACGACCGTCGAGGGTGCGGTAGGTGCCCGCGCTGTGCCATGCCATGCGAATGAAGAACGGGCCGTAGTGACCGTAGTCGGCCGGCCACCAGTCCTGGGAGTCGGTCATGAGCACGGTGAGTTCGGCCTTCACGGCGTCCAGATCGACGGAGGCGAAGGCCTCGGCGTAGTCGAAGTCCGCACCCATGGGGTTGGACTGGGTGGCGTTCTGGCGAAGGGGCTGCAGATCCAACTGCTCCGGCCACCAGAACTTGTTGGTCTTGGCGTCACCGGCGGCGAGGCTGACGCCGGCCGGGACCATGGCCACCGCGATGGCGGTGGCTAAGGTTTTCGCATGCTTCATCATGGGTAACTGAAACTCCGCAACGATTAGCAGATGGATGTTGTGTCAACGATCGAGGGGCACGGAGCCCGCCGGAGGACGACACCGGGTCATTCGTGGTTGATAGTCTGCCACCGATTGTTTGGGGCGGATAACGCTGAATTACTATGGGAACGAAAGTCGTGGCCTATCAGAGAGGCGACGTTTCCGGGCCGGCCGGCAGTCTAGCGCTGGTGCCATGACGGGCGTGCCGTCCGTTCGACCAGGCACGGCAAAAACTCCGCCCTCGACACGAGAAACGCCGGTACGTAGAGGGTCACGCGACTTCCCGAGCGTCGGTACTTTCCTAGGCGGACACCGCGTCAGTAGGGGCACTCTTCCGGGCCCCAAAGCCCGCCGCCTCCAACAGCCCCCAGCCCACCAGGGCCAGGATCAGGTTGTCCCATCTAGGCTCGCCAAGGGCAGTGAGTTGTGCCGCGAGCGGCCAGATGTGCAGCGCCGCGATCAGGCGCAGAACGTTACGCGCGATGGGACCACGCTTGGCGACGCGGGCCCCCCAGCGCGCACCACCCCACAGGCAGGCGGCGCACAGCACGAACCCCACCGGTAGCATCCACACCTGGCGTGACATGAAGTAGCCTTGGGCGAACACCAACAGTAGCGCGCCGGCCCAGGTGATCACCCACAGGCGGAAGAAGAGCGCGCTGAGATTCACTCGAGCGCCTCGGCGATGACCTTGCCGTCGTAGAAGATGGTGCCGTGGCCGCCGTCAAACCAACGCAGCTCGCTGTGCGGCAGCAGTTCGTGCATGCGCTCAGCGGCCCAGGGCTCCACCACCGTGTCGTGACGGCCGTGCACGATCAGCGTAGGGGTCTGTAAGGTGGCGAGGTGGTCGGCGACCTGCTTAAGGTCCGTGTCCAGGTAACTGCGCAGAAAGCCATGGCGCGTGGGAAGGTCCAGCACCAGGCTGCCGGGGTAGGCGAGAAGAAAAGGGGCGCTCACCCAGTAGCGCAGGCGCTCCAGCGGGTACACGGCGATCGGCTCAGCTTCCGGGATGCCCATGCTATCGAGGAGCACGACTTCCGTGATCCGGGCGGGCGCCGCGACCGCCGCTTCCACCGCCACGGCACCGCCCCACGAGTAGCCGAGCACACGGGCGCGGTCGATACCCTGGCGATCCATGAAGTCCAGCACGACCGCTCCCGCCGCATCCACGCCGTAGTCTTGCGCTGCCATCGGCGAGTCGCCGAAGCCGGGCATGTCGAGGGCATAGACCGTGCCAGCGATCAAGGGGCCGAGGCGGGTGAAGTCGCTGCGCGTGCCGGGGCTGCCGTGGATGGCGATCGTGATCGGCGAGCCCTCGCCGTAGCGGTCGAAGCGGATGTCTTGCGTCGCCGGCAGTTGCAGGAGCTGCCCCGCGCCCACGAGGATCATGAGCAGTAGGAGTAAGCGCACGCTGAGGGCGACACGTGACCTTTGGGGGCGGGCAGACATAGGGTAGGGGGCCTCGGGCACCGCAGGGAGCCGCAGAATAGGGCGCCTCCGAGATTTCGGCAACTCAACGCGGGTCGACATCGAACAATCGAATGAACCCTTGGCCCTCGGCGGGTTCCCAACGATACGAAGCGAGCAGTAGAGCGGTAATGGGATGCCAACGATAAGCGGTGCTCACAAGGCCATTGGCCTCACCCTGGCATGCGCGCTGCTCAGCGCCTGTGGCGGCGGGAGTAGTGCGCCACAGAATACGGGCCCCGCGGAGCCCGTCGCGCCGGCGCCGAACCCGGCGCCGATCGCCGATGCCGGCACCAACTTCAACGCCCGCGAGGGCGAAGACGTCAGCGTGCTCGGCACCGTCAGCGATGCTGACGGTTCGATTAGCAGCGTGGGCTGGCGCCAGATCGACGGCACTCCGGTCGCTCTGCAGAACGCGGACACGGCGCGCTTGCAGTTCCAGGTGCCCACGCTACAGGCCGACGCGTCGGCCACCTTCGAACTCACGGTGGTGGACGACGACGGCGCGAGCGATGCGGATCAGCTGCAGATCGGCTTCCTCGCCAACTTCGACCTGGCAGGTGCCGTGTTCGCGGCGCCGGGCGTGGACACCGACGGCGACGTCAATGACCCGAACACGGAGCTACTGCGCAACAACGACCTCGCCACCGCACAACCGATCGCCAACCCCGTGCTCATCGGTGGGTTTGTGAACCGACCTGGCACGGGAGAGCAATCCGGGCAGTTGCGCTCTGTCGGCGATGTGGACGATTTCTATCGCCTCAGCGCGGTCGCCAATCAACTCGTATCCCTGTTCATCGAGTCGGAGCGTCCCGCGATCAACGATCTCGACCTGTTGCTGCTCGATGCGGAGGGCAACCTTCTCGACACGTCGGTATCGTTCAGTGCCTTCGAGCAGATCACCATTCCGGCAGACGGCGAATACCTGGTTGGGGTGACGGCCTTCTCGGGTGCCTCCAGCTATCTACTGAGTGTGGGACAAAGCGTCGGCGAGGCGATCGATCCGGCCACGGCGTTACGCCTGAGTGATGACTTCGTGGTCAACCAGGTGGTCGCCCGCCTGCGAGAGGAGGCGGTCATCGCAAAGGGCGGTATGCAAGCGTTCAGCAAGCGCGAAGGACTGCAAGCCCTCGGGGGCGGTCAAGGCCGTCGCCGCTTGCTCGATACACGGACCATGCGGGCCACCGCGCATGAGAAGGCCGCGATCGCGCATTACCTCTCCTTCACCAAGGACGAGGAGACGGCTGAGAAGCTCAGGACGCTGCTGGCTGCGAAGGCGCTCGGCAAGCGCGACGACGTGCGCTCCGCCTCGCTCAACTACTGGCACCAATCCTCGCTACAGCCCGTCGATGAGTTCGCCTCACTCCAGTGGCACTACCCGGCGATCGGCCTGCCCGCCGCCTGGGATCTCACCCAGGGCGATGCCTCGGTGATCGTGGCGGTGGTCGACACCGGGGTGCTCACGGGGCACCCCGACTTCGCAGGCAAGCTGACCCCCGGCTTCGACTTCATCAGCAGCGCGAACAACGCCCGCGACGGCGATGGCATCGACGACGACCCGGATGACCCCGGCGACCTCGGCGGCGGCGGGGGCAGCAGCTTCCACGGCACCCACGTGGCGGGCACCGTCGGTGCGCTCACGGACAATGGGACGGGCGTGTCGGGCAGCGGCTGGAATACGCGCATCATGCCCCTGCGTGCCCTGGGGCGCTTCGGAGGCTCGAGCTTCGACATCGCGCAAGCGATGCGCTACGCGGCCGGGTTACCCAACGACTCCGGTCGCCTGCCCGACCAGCGCGCCGACGTGATCAACCTGAGCCTGGGCGGCGCGGGCTTCTCCCAGAGTACCCAGGACCTGATCGACGAGATCCGCGCGGTGGGCGTGGTGGTGGTGGCCGCGGCCGGCAACAGTTCGAGCAGTGCGCCGTCCTTCCCAGCGGCCTACGACGGGGTGATCTCAGTCTCCGCCGCGGACATCAACAGCAACATCGCGAGCTACTCTAACTTCGGGCCGACCATCGATCTCGCCGCTCCGGGCGGCAGTACGGGAACCGACGTGAACGGTGACGGCTTCGGCGACGGGGTGTTGAGCACCATCGGCGACGACTCGAGCGGCGAGATCCGCTTCGGCTACGGCTTCCTACAGGGCACCTCGATGGCCTCGCCCCATGTGGCCGGGGTGATCGCGCTGATGAAGGCGGTGGCGCCGCAGCTCACGCCGGCACTCATCGATGAGCTGATCGAGAACGGATCGCTGAGTGACGATCTGGGCGCCAGCGGTCGCGACGACCTCTACGGCCACGGCATGGTGAACGCCCTGGACGCTGTCCTCGCCGCGATCGAAGTGGCGGGCGGCGAATTGCCCGAGCCCCGGCCGGTGGCGGTGGCTTCGCCGCCCGCGCTGAACTTCGGCATCACCGTGGCCGCGCAGCGGATTACGGTGAGCAACGTCGGCACCGGTGAGTTGCAGGTGGAACCCCCGGTGGTGGACCCGAGTGCCCCGTGGCTCACGGCGGAGACGGCGCAAGTCGATGCAGCAGGTGAGGGCGAGTACCTCCTGCGCGTGGCGCGCGACGGCTTGGCCCCGGGCACCTATCAGGGCGAGGTGCGCTTTGCGACGAACGGCGGCGAGGTGGCGGTGGCGGTCATCATGCAGGCGGTGGACGGCGAAGCGGAGCTCGGCAGTGCGGGCAACCAGTTCGTGCTGCTGATCGACGATGATACCGGCGAAGTCATCGCCCAGGCCGAACCGGGCACGGTGCGTGGCAACGTATCTTACGAATTCCCTAATGTGCCGCCGGGGCGATACCTCATCGTCAGTGGCACGGACATGGACGCCGACGGCTTTATCTGCGACGCGGCCGAGGCCTGCGGCGCCTTCCCGGTGCTCGACCCCCTCGAGCTCCAGGTGGTAACGATCGAGGGCGACCGTGACGACCTCGATTTCATCACCACCTTCAACGGTGAGCTCGCGAGCGCCGAAGCGGCCGCCGCCGCCGAGGATGCCGACAGCCAGGTGGCGAGCGCTGCGCGTGGTGCCATGGGCACGACGGGCATCCCCCTGACCGTGGGTGCACGGCTGTCGCCTTAGTGGGGCGCCGCCGGCGGATGCTGTAGGGCGTAGTCCAAGGCCCCGCAGGTGGCGGCGACCTGGGCGGCGTTGCACTGCTCATCGGTGACCCGAGCGCTGTCCGGGTACACCTCCGTGGTGCTCGTGTAGGGCGCGCCCGTCACCCCCGCGCACAACCCTAGGCGGCTGCTGGGGATGTGGATGATCCCTGGGGCGTCGGCAGCGGTGCCGATCAGGGTGCCGTCCGCATCGGCGTCCGCGATGTGGGTGACCTGCGCCACCGCCTCGATGATCGCCTGCTGGAACGGCAGCACCTTGCGATCTCGATCGCCCACTGTATAGAAGCCGTCCGGAATGGTGCCGGGCTTGAAGGCCTCACCATCGCGCGCGGCCAGGGCTGGGCGGAACTCGTCCTCGTCGCTGTCCGTGGTCTCGTGCAGATCGATGTGCATCAGGAACCGCAGCTGACGTTCCTCCAGGAGGGCCATCGCGCTGGCGGCCTCCTCGGCGGGCGAGTCGGCTTTGAAGGAGCGATTCGGGTCCACAGCGTTCGGGTTCCAGCGGGTGATCATCTCGTAACCCCAGGGACTCACGCAGGGCAGCACGAGGAAGTTGACCCGATCGAGGTAGTCCTGCGCGCGACCGTGCACGAAGTCGAGGGCGCCCTGCACGCCGCTGGTCTCGTAGCCGTGGACTCCGCCGGTGATCAGCACCCACGGCGCGGAGCTGCCGGCGCCATCGGCGCTGAGGGCGAACAGCGGATAGCGTTGGGGATCCACCGGCAGGGCCCCGTACTGGGTGATCGTGAAATTGCTCGGAAGCTTGAGCTGCAGGCGAGCGAGCACCTGCTCGTGGTAGCTGCGGGCCGGGCGCTGAGCCTCAAACCAGGCGCGTCGTTCCGAGTCGCCCCAGGGAGTGCCGGGCGTGCCGATGGGATAGAAGCGTTGCATGCGAGTAGCCTTTTCTATTCGTTAGGTAACTGGGGGGGCGTGCTGGGCAGGCGGTGGGAGGTGACCTGGTCCGTCACCTGCTGCCCGGCAAGCATCCCGCCAACCGTGACCCAGGCCCCGCCCCAGGGCACGAGGCCGCGGTGATCCATCGTGGGCGGTGCCTCGTCGTGAGGCAGTGAGCGCCACTGGCGTTGGCGCAGATCGAAGTAGAAGGTGCCGGTGGCAGGCTGGGCCGCTTGCCCATCGTAGCCGACGCCGTCGTAGTTGTACGGGTTGGTGCTGCCACCGGTGAACACGACGGCACCGAGCGTCGGCACGCCAGCGGCGGCCATGCGGTAGCGGGGCCGACCCGGGTGCGCGTCGATGCGCCGCCAGTCGATGCGCCGAGTGTTCTCGGGGTCGATGCTGCCGACGTAGCAGGCGCTGCTCGCGGCGAAGTCGCGGCGACGCACGCGGTGCGCACGCACGGCCACGCCATCGCAGTAGACGATGGTGTTGTCGACGATACCGCCGGCGTGTCCGAAGACCGCCGGGCCGGGCAGGGGCGTGGCCTGGTGCCAGGTGTCCGTGTGGCTGTCGTAGCGTTGGACGAGGTTCACATTGCCATCGTCGTGCCAGCCGCTGATCAGGTAGACGTAGCGCGCCTGATAGGTCACCGCGACGGCGTCGTCGACGGGTACGGGCATCGCCCGCAGGGCGTCGAAGGTGTCCGTCACGGGATCGAAGGCATGGACCCACGGGGTGGAGCGCTCGCTGCCGTCACTGGCCACTGCGTAGCCGCCGAAGACGTAGGCGCGCGATCCCAGGGCAACGGCAACGGGGGCCAGGCGGCCGACGCCACCGGGCACGCGAGGTGCCTCTCGCCAACGCGAATCCCCCAGGCCTAAGACGAAGGTGCGCGCGTGGATATCGTCGACGGTCTTGCCCGCGCCGAGACCTGCGAAGCTGATGAGGTAAGCGCGATCATCGCTGGCGATGACCGTGACGATGGCATTGTTCGCGGTAGCGATCGGCAGGGATGGTGTCTCGAACTCGGCGCCTCGAGCGACCGTGATGGCGACGGCAGTCGACAGAAAGAGCAGGCGGAGCGTCTTGGCGGGCACGGGTGCGTATCACCGATGGTAAATTCACCGGAAGTCTAGCAGCACCCTCGATGTCCGGAGTGTGCGCGGGGCGCCCGCCGAGAGGACGAGCGCCAACGATGCCGAGCCGTGCGGTATGCTCCGGGTTGCTCGAACGAACGACGGGCGGACGGAGTCGCCGATGTCGCCAAGCGGCCAAGGAACACCATGGGGGTGAATGCGCTCGCATTCGCCAGACAAGGCAAGTCAGCAGGATGGCTTGTGGGGGTGTTGCGCGCGTGTCGTCCGCTCGCGCTGCTCTGGCTCGCCTGCCTTTGGCAACTGCCCGCTGCAGAGGCGCAGGACGTTCGCGTGCAGCGCTTCCGACCCGATCTAGACCTGTATCCGCAGTACTTTTCTGTGGCCCAGGGGCCCGACGGCATGGTGTACGTTGGCCATGAGAACGGTGTGCTCCGCTTCGACGGCAACCGTTGGAGCATGATCGAAGTGGCCTCACGCGGCCCCGTACGTGCCTTGCATCGCGACATGCGCGGGCGCGTCTGGGTGGGAGGCTCCGAGTGCTTTGGCTACCTCGAGCGCCAGGCCGATGGCACGGAGCGTTATGTCGATTTGACGCCCGCGTTCGAAGACGAATTGGCCGACGCCACCTTTGGCGACATTCTGCAGATCATCGAGCTCGACGGGCAGCTGTGGTTCGCTGGCGAGCAGCATCTGTTCGCCATGTCGAGCGACGGCAAGGCGCTGGGACTGTGGTTCAACCCCGATCGCTTCGGCGCCGTCGCGGCGGTGGACGGGTCGTTGTGGGTGCATTGGTTCGAGCGGGGCGTGCGGCGCTTGCGCGACGGTGAGTTCGAGATGGTGCCGGGCGGCGAGACCTTCGCCGATGAGGATGTGGCCTTCATCTACGAGCTGCCCGATGGGCGGGTGCTGTTCTACGACTGGTCGCCGGCGATACGCCTGTGGGACGACGGAGAGTTGGTGAGCATGGACGAGCTCGCCTACGACGACGTCGCCGCCCTCACCACCTTGCAGGTGCTGGAGGAGGACAAGATCGCCTTCGGCGGCACCGACGGGGTGTTGCGCGTGTTAGACCTGCGCGCGCAGCGCTTCGAGCACGTGCCGGTGACGGACAACTACATCTCCGCCATCGAGCGCGGCGCTGATGATGCCCTGTTGCTGATCGACGACGAGGGCCTCGTGCGCCTGCCATGGCCAGCGCACTGGATCGAGTACGGTTCGAAGGCGGGCTTCACCGGATCGGTGATGCACATCCTGAGCGCGGACGATGAGCTGTTGATCTCCACCGATGCGGGGGTGTACGCCGCCGAGATCGCCGATGATGGCCTTCCCGTGCTGCCCTTCGAACGCCTGCCCTGGGACACGCAGGACACCTGGCAGGTGTACGACACGCCCTACGGTCGGCTCATCGCCGATCGCGAGGGGGTCAAACATCTCACCGGGGAGGATGTCCTGCGGGCGGTAGGTCTGAAGGGGATCTTCCCCCGACAGTTGATGAGCGATGCCCATGACGATCGACTCGTGTGGGTCGGGGCGGAAATGGGCCTGGGCGCCGTTCGCTACGAGGGTGGGCAGTGGCGAGAGCTCGCCAGCCTGCGTCGACCGGGCCTCGTGGTCTGGTCGATGGCGCCCTCCGATCAACCGGGCACGGTCTGGTTGGGGACCAATCGAGGCCTGATGCAGGCCACCCTGCTCGAGGACGACGGGGCCAGCGTAGTGCTCACCGAAACGCTGGGAGACCAGGTGGGCGTGGCGTACGGCGACACACCTTACGCGGAGGTCAGCACGACGCCATCAGGCATCGCCGTGGCCACCGCTGCGGGACTGTACCGCTGGGATGGCCGGGCCTTCGTGGAGGATGACTTCAACGGCCTGCGCGGCCTGCTGGTGGACGAGGAACTCCCCTGGTTCCAGCAGGACGGTCAGGGCAATCTCTACGCCCAGAGCTACCGGGCCCTCTATCGCTTCGACGACGGCGATTGGGCGGTGACCAACCTGGCCGAGCTGCGGGCCGGGCCGGTGGAAGCCTTCGCGCCGGGGCGTGAGGACACCATGTGGCTGGGAGGCGCGCGCCTGTTCCACCACACGCCCCACGCCGACCCCAGCGCACTCAGCCAGCCGCTCTCGGTGATCGCGTTGGAGCGCCGCGATCCTGGCCAGGCGAGCGGCTCACCGCTGCCGGTCAGCGGGCCGGTGGAGCTGCGTGGGCGCAGCGCCCGGGTGACCGCTCGCTTCGCCTTGACCGACCTGGCGCAAACCGAACCTGCCCGTTACCGCTACCGCCTCAAGGGCGAGGAGACCGCGTGGAGTGCCTGGCAGCGCGCGCCCCAAGCGACCTTGGATCTGAGTGTCGGTACGCACACGCTGGAGGTACAGGCAAGAACGGGTAGCGGCCACCTCTACCGAGCCGCGCCCCTGTACTTCAGCTTGACGCCCCATCGGCACGACAGCGACTTGGTGCGCATCTCCTTGGCGGGGGCTGCTGCGCTGCTGCTGGTGTTGGGCGCGTACGCGAACAGCCGGCGCAAGCTGCACGCGCTCGCCGCGCGCAATCGTCTGCTGGATGACATCGTGCGCCGGCGAACGGAGCAGCTGCGTGAAGCCAATCGCCTGCTCACGCAACAGGCGCAGCGTGATGCGCTGACCGGTATCGGTAACCGACGCATGTTCGATCAGCGCCTGGCGATGCTCTTCGAGCGCGCGCAGCGCGAGCGCTTGGAGCTGTCCTTGTTGCTGATCGATGTGGATCACTTCAAGCGCTACAACGACGCCTGGGGCCATCAGGCGGGCGACAGCCTGTTGCGCGAGCTGGCCCAGACCCTCGCCGCTCTGGTGCGCGCGGACTGCACTGTCGCGCGCTACGGTGGCGAGGAGTTTGCAGTGGTGGCGCCGGGATCGGACCGAGTGGCCGCGGCAGCGCTCGCGGAGCGCCTGGTGCACGCCCTGCCGAAGGCGCTGGACGGGGAGACCGTCAGCATCGGTGTGGCCACCTTCACCATCGGCCTGGATGCGAGCGTGGACGACATGATCGCCCGCGCCGATGAGGCTCTCTACCGGGCCAAGCACCGCGGGCGCAATCGCTTCGAGCAGGCCGCATAGCTGGCCCGCCCTGGCGTCGCTAGGGCAGGGCACGCTGCAGGTAGATCACTTCCTTCTTGCCCGCCTCGAACACCTGGCTGCCCACCTCCTCGAAGCCGAGCCGCCGATGAAAGCGTAAGGAACCTGGGTTGGGGGGCTCGCGGTTCACTTCGCAGCCGATCGACCGGTAGCGGGCCGCGCTGGCTGCGAAGGCGGCATGGTAGAGCTGCGCGCCGAGGCCGGCGCCGCGGGTGCTGGCGTCGACGGCCACGCGATCCACGTAGACGAGATCTTCGGTGTGCGCTTCGAACCAGCGCAGGTTCGCGCTCGGATAGGCCATCGTGCCCGGCTGCATCAGGATCATAAAGCCAACCGGCTGACCGCCGTCGTCTTCGGCCACGAAGCTGTTCTGCGCGATGGCGAAGAAACGGCCGAGCGTCGCCTCGGTCTCTTCCCCCACTCCCGGTGTACTTTGCTCGTTGATTCGGTGTAAGGCAGCGAGATCTTCCTCGCGATAGCTACGAATGCGAAACATGGTGCCTACCTGGTCACAGATGATGACAACGCTGGCGAGAGTATGCGTCTGGGCGCGCCGCCGGCGCCAGCGGGCATCACCCGAGGGTGGTCGGGGAGGGTACCGGTTGCGCCAGCGGCGCGGTAACGTGAGCTGACGGAGTCGACCGAAGGGGATTCGATCGTGGAGGAAGTGGCTGCAGAACGGGTCGACCGGATGAAGCGACGCCTGGTGCTGAGCGCCCTGGGGGGAGCTGCTGGTGTGCAACTCAGCCCGTCGCTGGCGTGGGCAACCGGGGAAGCCGAAGCGGGGGGCGGTCGCGCCGATCCGCAGCGCGTGGCAAGCGATGAGGCTTACTGGGCGGAGGTGGCACAGGCCTACGACCGGACCGATGGCATCACCAATCTCGAACATGGCTATTGGGGACGTATGGCGCGACCTGTGCGCGAGCGGTACCTGGCCAATCTGCGGCGCGTCGATGTCGACGGCGCCTGGTACGCGCGACGCCACTACGCCGATGATCATCAGGAGGCGGTCGCGCAGGTGGCGGCCACCCTGGGGGCGCAGACCCACGAGATCGCCCTCACGCGCAACGCGACGGAGGCGATTCACAATCTGATTCGCCAGCACCGACACCTCACCGGCCCGGAGCTGGCGATCCTCCACGCGGATATCGATTACCCGCCCTTCAAGCGCCTGCTGCGCGACCTGGCCGACACCCGGGGCTTGCGATTGGTGCAGGTGGAGCTCCCCTCGAGGGCCGACGGCGCGCAGATCCTGGCGCGCTACCGCGATGCCCTGGACGCCAATCCCGATGTGCGCCTGATGTTGGCGACCCATGCGAGCAATCAACATGGTTTGGTGTTGCCGATCGCGGCCATCGCTGCGCTGGCGCGGGAGCGGGGCGTGGATGTGGTGTGTGACGCTGCCCAGTCCTGGGGACTCGTGGACTACCGCGTGGGCCAGCTCGGCATCGACTGGGCTGGGTTCAACCTACACAAATGGATCGGTGCCCCCCTTGGCCTCGGTGCACTCTACATGCGGGCGGGCACCCTTGACCGTGTGGCACCCTATCCCGGCGAGGCGCACGAGGCGGACCTTGTTGCCTCACGCGTGCACACCGGCACCTCGAGCTTTGCCTCCGTCATGACCATCCCCGCCGCCTTGGACTGGCACCGTGCGGTCGGCGGCGCCTACAAGGAGGCCCGCCTGCGCTATCTGCGAGGCCTGTGGACCGAGCCGGCGCAGGCGATGGCGCACATCGAGGTGCTCGGAGGTCTCGACGAGGCGTCCTGGAGCGGGATCGGGTCCCTACGCCTTCGCGGTCGATCCACCGTGGAGGAGGCCCGAGCGCTGCAAGGTGCCCTGGAGGAGGCGGGTGTGTTCACGGTGATCCGGGTGGGGCTGCAGGGTGGCGCCTGTGTCCGGGTCACACCTCAGGTATTCACACAACCGGCGGAGATGAGCAAGCTCGTCGACGTGCTGCGGCGCCTGCGCGCCTAGCCTAAGCCGGTTCCTTCGCCCGGCCCGTCTCGTCCGACGCGAACCGTTTGTCTGGACAGGCGTCATGTGGCCCGTGTCACAGGGCATCGCTGAGCGCTGTGCCCTGCCGGTGCCAAGTCGGTGTTCTGTGATGCGGCCCTGGAGCGTCGAGCAGGCGAGCGTGGAATGCTCCACCTCTACGCGTCGTTCCCCCTGTCGCAGCGAGGGCTTGGGATGCTCCAAGAGAAGGTGTTGTGCGTCGACGATGAGCCGCGAGTGGGCCAGGGTTATGCTCGCGCCCTGCGTAAGGTGTTGCCCCTCGATCTGGCCAGTTCGGGGCAGGAAGCGCTCGAGATGGTGCGCGAGAAGGGCCCCTACGCCGTCGTCGTCAGCGACATGCGCATGCCCGGCATGGACGGGCTCGAGCTCCTGGAGCAGATCGAGAAGATCAGCCCCGACACGGTACGCATCATGCTCACCGGCAACATCGACATGCGCACGGCCAGCGAAGCGATCAACCGCGGCGGGGTGTTTCGCTACCTGGTGAAACCGTGTGGTGCTCGGGCCTTCGCCGAGGCGGTGGTCGAGGGGGTGAAGAAGTTCCAGGTGCGCCGGGCGGAGCGAGAGGTCCTCGATTGCTCAGGGGATGGTGCTGCCGCCGTGTGCTGTGAGCTACTGGAACTGATCGCCCCCGGCATGCTGGATCGGGTATCGGTCATCGAAGGGCTGATCGACAGCTTGCTCGTTCAGCTCGAGCGCCCCGTCGGATGGTCCAGCGCGGTGTTGGCGCCGCTGGCGCTGGTCGGCGTAGCGGGTGAGGACTCCGGCGGAGATGCTCAGCAGAGCGCGCAGTTCGCCGAGCTCAGCGCAAAGATCGCCGATGCTGTGCCGCGACTTGGCGTGCTCTCCGAAGGTGTGCGCTATCAGAAGAAGAACTACGACGGCGGCGGGCTGCCCGAGGATTCGCTCATGGGCGACCAGATTCCCTTCGTCGGACGTCTCCTGCGCGTCGTGCTCGCCTTCGATGCCCAGTGTCAGCGCGGCTTCACGGAACAGCAGGCTTACGAGGCCCTGACCGCTAACAAGGCGTGGTTCGATCCCGCGCTCTTGCTGGCCTTGGCCGAGCACTTGGCGTTGAACAACCCCGCCGTGGATCACAAGGGCAAGGAAGGTGTTCCCGTACCGGTCCACGAACTGTGCGAGGAAATGGTACTCAGCATGCCCGTGACCACGCCTGCGGGGACGGTCCTGATGGGGCGCGGCAAAGTACTGACGGAGCGGTCCATCGAGCGCTTGAAGTCCTTCGCCCAGCACGAGCAGATCGAGCGAAACGTCTGGGTGTACGAGCCCCATGCGATACCGGCGCAGGCCACCCCCTGATGTCCCAGGACACCTCCAGCGAGGGAGGCCGCAAATCGCAGGAGCGAGCCAAGTTGGAGGCGATCGGTGCCCTAGCCACGGGCATCGTGCATGAGATCAACACGCCCACCCAGTACGTAGAGGACAACCTACGCTTCCTGGCGGAAGGCATCCATGAACTGCTCAGCGCCACCGTGGAAAACGACGGCGGCCAGGGAGTCTCCCAAGCCGACCTCGAGGCGCTGGCGGTCGATCTGCGCGGTGCCTGCATGGATGCGATCGACGGAATCGGTCGTATCGCGCGCATCGTCAGCGCGATGCGCAACTTGTCCCACCCGGGGCAGGAGGGCTTCCGCTCGGTGCCCGCGGCCACTCTGATCGGGGATGCCCTGACCATGACCCGTGGCCAGTGGAAGCACGCGGCCGAGGTCCTCGACGAGGTGGACGAAGGCTTAGAGCTGATGTGCGACTCCCAGTCGATCACCCAGTGCCTGGTCAACTTCATCGTCAACGCCGTGCAGGCGGTGCGCGAGGCGGGCCACGTCACGGGTCGGATCCGGGTGCTTGCCCAGCGCCAGGGCGATACGGCCGTGCTCGCGGTGGAGGACAACGGACCCGGCGTAGTGCCGGAACTTCGCGCCAAGGTGTTCGAGCCGTTCTTCACCACGAAGTCCGTGGGCGTGGGCACCGGGCAGGGCCTCGCGTTGGTGCGGCAGATCGTGGAGCAGGGGCATGGCGGCGAAGTACGCCTGGAAGACGCCCCGACCGGCGGCGCGCGCTTCTCCCTGCATCTGCCCCTCCTGCCCGTTGGCGCGGCGGCGAGCGGCTAGTGCACGCGCTGCTGGCCGTGGCCGAGGACGAGTACGGCGCCCTGGATCGAGCCTTGAGCGAGCACCCGAGCGAGTGGACCTGGGTCCACGCGGGGTCCGCCGAGCAAGCGCAGCAACACCTTCTCGAACAGGATCGCGCGCAACCCTTCGACGTGGTCATCTGTGATGTGCGTCTGATGGGAAGCGAATGGCTGCATGAGGTAGCGGAGCGATCGCCGGTGAGTGCACGGGTGGCGTTGACCGAATCTCCCGCCGAGAGCGAGGACTTGGCCGCCGTCGTGATCGCTCACCAGTGCCTGGCGAAGCAGGTAGCGGGCGAGCAGTTGGCGCTCGCCCTGGAGCGCGCCCAACGACGGCGTTCGCTAAGTGCTGACGAGCGCGCGCGCGAGCAGCTCACCCGCCTGCGGAACCTGCCCGCGTTGCCTCGCACCCATCGCGAGTTGATGGACGAGCTGCGTGAGGATGAACCTAACCTCACGCTCGTCGCAGAGATTCTCGCAGATGATGCGGCGATGAGCGCCAAGCTGCTGCAGCTGATCAACTCGCCGTATTTCGGCGTGCGCGAGGAAGTCACCGCCATCAAGCAAGCGGTGGTCCTTCTCGGGCTGGACACGCTGCATGACCTGGCCACTTCGCACGCGCTGTTTCAGGCGTTCACCGGTCGAGTGGATGCGGACTCGGTGGAACATCTGTGGCGGGAAGGTCACGTGGTGGCGGCGTTGACCGATCGCCTCAGCCGGCATCTCGAACTCGACGAGTCCACGCGCGGCGAGCTGCGGCTGGCGGCGTTTGTGCACGACATCGGACGCCTTGCGCTGCTCAGCATCGACGGCAACGCCTACGAGGGCCTGACGACACTGCAGGGCGCCGCACTGCTGGAGGCCGAGCGCAGCCACTTCGGCATCGACCATGCCGGGGCCGGCGCCTATGTGCTCGACCTGTGGGGGTTGCCGGAGACCCTCGTGCAAGCCGTCCAGCACCACCACCAGCCGCCCAGCGAACCCGCGCCGTGGTCGCCTGGGTGGATCGTCGCCCTGGCCGCCTTGCTCGCGTGCGTCCCCGTGGACGACATCCCCGCGGACGCCTTGGGTGAATGGGCGACGCTGTCGGGTTTGGCGGCAGATCACTTTGCTGGCATCTGCCGTGAGGCCAGTGCGATGGTGCACGGCCCTTAGCAGAGCGGCATCGCCCCCGCGGGCGCTCGCCCAACCGCTATCATCGGCGGATGGATATCGGATTCTTAGGATGGCTGAGCGCTGGGGTGGAGGGCCTTGGCCTCGCCTTGATCGCCCTCGACCTGTACCTGCCACGGCTCCCCGACACCTGGCGCCGCGTGGTCGACACGACCATGCCACAACCCCTGGGCGGCACGGAGCGACAGCGCGAGAGTTACCGCCTGACGATCTGGATCGGGCTGTACGCCGTGGTATGGATCGCGGTCGCCGGCGGCTTGAGCGCCTTCGATGCACGCCTGGGTGTGGCCGCCAACATCACCCTCGCCGTGTTGACCCTCCTGGTGCTGCTGCTCTTTGCCTTGTTCCGGTTGGTGCGCCAGTCGGGCGTCTCCTTGGGGCGTGGCACCAGCCTCGGCTCCCTCGGGCTCGCGACGGCGCTGATCGGGGTGGCGATGCACCTGTCCCATCTCTGGCTCGCGGCGTGAGGCCCCCTAGGCGCCGGCGAGTTGTTCGATCAGTGCTGCGGCGTTCGCGCAGCCGTCCTCCAGGGCCAGGCGATCGGCGATCTCGCGTGCGCGGTGCGCGTAGGACGTCTGCTCGACCAGTTCGCGTAGGCTCGAGGCGAGCTTGGCGGCTTCGAGGCGCGCTGCGGGCAGGGGTGGTGGACCCACGCCGAGGGTCGCCGTTCGCTTGCCCCAGAAGGGTTGATCCACGGCGAAGGGGCAGATCAGCGTGGGACGGGCGGCGCGCAGGCCGGCGGCGGTGGTGCCAGCACCGCCGTGATGCACCACTCCCGCCATGAGGGGGAACAGCGCGGCGTGGGGGGCGCCGTCGATCACCAAGATCCGCTCGCGATCCGCCTCGACCTGACGCAGGGCGCCCCAGCCCGTGGCGATGACCGCCCTTAGGTTCGCCGTACGAACGGCATCGACCACCGTGCGCGCCAGGCGTTGCGGGTCGCGCGCCGTCATCGAGCCGAAGCCGATGTAGATCGGCGGCTCGGTGCCCGCCTCCAGAAAACGCTGGAGCTCGGCGGGCGGGGACCAGTCTGGCGCATCGTCCAGCCACCAGTAGCCGGTGAGGTGATCGAGTTGAGGGTTCCAGTCGTGCGGGAACGGCACCACGGACGAAGAGACCGCCGTCAGGCGCGGCAGGGGGCGTCCCGTCGTATCGTGCCCTGGGGGGAGCAAGCGCGGCCCAGGGCCAAGGCCCAGCACTTCCTTCCGCCAGCGGTTGAGCGTTCCCGCATAGGGCAGGCGCGAGATGCGAAAGATGGACCAGCTTAGACGGTTGAGGAAGGCGCCATAGTTGCCGGCGCTGGTGATGATCGGGAACTCACCCGTGCGCACGAAGGGCAGGGGCGCGGCGAGCAGCGCGTGAGCCCCCGTGCGCTCAGCGACATCCTCGGCACCTAAGGCCTTCGGATGGTAGAGGATGACGTCGGCGTCCGCGGCGGCTTCCCACGTGCCTTCCAGCGTGGAGCGCACCATGGGCAGGGCCACTTCGCGCACCATCTTCGGGATACGCCACCATTGCCCCGCCATCAAGGCCTTGACGTCGGCGCGCTGGAGAAAGCCCTCCATGTCGATGTCGTAGGGTACGCAGCGGATGCGGTGGCCTTCGATCCAGTCGCGGAAGTTCGCCGGTGCGGCGAGGGTGACCTCGTGCCCGCGGTCGCTCAGGTGGCAGGCGAGGGCAAGGTAGGGTTGCACGTCGCCGCGTGAGCCGATGGTGAGAATGGCGATTTGCATCCTGCTCGCCTTGTGAGCGGCCTGCCCCGCCAGTCAACGACCGGCGCTGGCAGCACTCGCGATGATGGAGATGGACGACAGCGCCATGGCGCTCGCGGCCACCGCTGGGTGCACCCAACCGGCAGCGGCTGCCGGCAGGGCCAAGACATTGTAGGCGATCGCCCAGGCGAGGTTGCGACGGACCACGGCGCGCAAGCGGCGTACGAGGCGCAGCAGCCCCGGCATGCGTTCCACACCCCCGTCGGTGAGGGTGACGGCCGCGGCTGCGCGCGCCGCATCGGTGGCCTCGCCGACGGCCACGCCGAGATCGGCGGCGGCCAGGGCCGGGCTGTCGTTCAGCCCATCGCCGACGAACGCGACGACCGCGCCCGGGTGCTGAGCGCGGACGGCCTCGATCGCCTCCACCTTCGCTTCCGGGCTCAGGCCGAATCGGCCGTCGATGCCCAGTGTCTGCGCCAAATAGGCGACGGGCTCGGCGCTATCGCCGCTGAGGATGCCGAGTTGGACGCCCTCCTCGCGCAGGGCGACCAAGGCCTCGTCGACGCCGCCCCGCAGGTCATCGATAAGATCGATGGCGCCCAGCACCTGGCCGCCATGGGCAACCCAGACGCGGGTGGCGGGGCCCGCCAACGGCGGCGCGATGTCGGCCGTCACCAGCCCGAGCTGCTCGAACCATGTGGTCGATCCGAGGCAAGTCTCCTGGCCATCGTCGCTGCGATAGCGCAGGCCCTTGCCGGGCACCACGGACACCCGAGCGCCAGCACTTGGGGTCGGCCCTAGGAGTCCCCGCGTGCGAGCGGCTTCGACGATCCCCTGGGCCAGGGGATGGGTCGAGAGGCGTTCCGCCTCGCCGGCGCGACGCAGCAGCTCGTCCCCATCCACGGATTTCCGGGGATGCAGGGCACGAACGCTCGGCATCCCCCGCGTGAGCGTACCCGTCTTGTCGAGAAAGACGTGGGTGGGGGTCGCGGCGGAGGTGATGGCGTTGAGGTCACGCAGGATGATGCCCTGGCGCGATGCGGCCTGGCTGGCGCATAGCCCCGCGAGCGGTGCGGCCAGGGAGAGCGCGCACGGGCAGGCGATGACGAACACGGCCAAGGCGCGTAGGGCTGCCGCTTGAGGCTCGCCCCCTACGGCGAACACGGCGACGCCTGCGACGGCACCCAGCGCCAATGATAGCCACAAGAAGTAGCGCGCCAGGCGGTCGACGGCGCGCTGCCAGGGCGCTTTGCTCGCCAACATCTGGCGCACCTGCTTGGCGAGGGCGTCCAGGCGCCGTCGCCCAGCGCCGGCCATGACCTCTAACGTGACGGCGCCGTCGACCAGTCGCTCGCCGGCGTGCAGCGCCGCGCCCGCTTGCACCGTCACGGCTTCGCTCTCGCCGCTGAGGAGGCTGCGGTCGACGCTGGCGAGACCCTCGTGCACCACCCCGTCCACCGCCAGCCGTTCCCCGGCAAGGACCCGCAGGCGATCACCGATCTTGATCTCCTTCAGCGCCACGTCGCGCTCTTCACCGTTGCGCAAGCGTCGCAAGCGCGTCGGGGTGAGGGCGACCAGGGCGCTGATGGCCTCCCGTGCCCGCCGTCGTACCCGAAGGTCGATCAGGCGGGCGAGCAGTTGCAGGGCGATCAGTGCCACGGCGACCTCGAAGTACACGGCAGCGCTGCCCCGGCTCAAGGAGATCACCGAGAGCAGGAGCGCACCGACCGTGCCGATGGTGACGAGTGCATCGATGCCAGGCGTTCCGGCGCGCAGGGTGCGCCAGGCCATGCGGTAGAACGGCAGCCCGCTCCACAGCACGACGGGCAGGCACAGCACGCCCGCGGCCAGCGCCAGGCGCCACTGGGTGACCGGTTGGCCGGCACCCGCGTCCAGGTAGAGGCCCACCGATGGCAGCATCACCCACATGCCGAAGAACACGGCGATGATGAGGCGCAGGCTCAGATCTCGGGCGATCGGATCGTGCTCGCGGGAGCGTTCGCCTCCCTCTGCGAGCGCGCTCGAGCGAGCACGGTAGCCGAGACTCGCGATGCGCTCGATGAGCGCGGGTAGGTCGCCGCCGGCTCGACCCGCCGCGCGTTCGATCACCGCCGCCTCCGCGGCGAAGTTGACGTTGACCTCATCGACGCCGGGATGGCGCCTGATCGCCGCCTCCACACTGGCCGCGCAGGCGGCGCAGAACATGCCGTCGATCAGCAGCACGTCCGTACGCGTCTGCGGTTTGTCGCCTTGGTCAGCGAATGCCTTAGGGGAGGTCATCCGCGGCTCCGCTCACGGCGTCGTCTGGGCCACCCGGGCGGCCGGTGGCGGGCCCTGATGTCGGCTGCTGCTCGGCGGGAACACAGCGTTCAGCTCATCGCCGCCATTCCATGGCGCTGCCCGGTCGGGGAAGCGCTGGCGACCTTCCGCCACCTGTTGCGGGGTGATGGGCGAGGCGTCGTTGCCCCAGGTGGCGCGCACGTGGGTGAGGACGGCGGCGATCTCACCGTCTGCCAGTTGGCCGAAGGCGGGCATTGCGCCGGCGTAGGTCTGGCCCTGCACCTCGATGCTGCCCACGATACCGTGCAGGAGAATCTGCACCAGACGAGCATCATCACCCAGCACCCATTCCGAGGACGCCAGGGGTGGAAAGACGCCAGCCAGCCCGCCGCCGTTGGCCTGGTGGCAGGCCACGCAATTCGCGGCGTACACGGCGCTGCCGTCGATGGCCGCAGAGGTGTCGATGACGATCGCCGTGCGCCGATCGCCCGCCGCCACCGGATACCCGGTGTTCTGGAAGTAGTACCAGGCGCCCCACACGATCAGTCCGATGGCGAGGGCGGCGAGGGGCCGGGGCACGGGGTTTTGCAGTTCCTCGGGCTCGCGACGTTCGCGTCGCTGAACGCGCTCGAATTGCTCATCGCCCGCGCTCGTCGCGGGTTCGACGTCGGCAGCCTGGTCCTTGGGATCACTCATCGCTCGGTGTTCCCCCGTCGGTTTCGATCACCGGGATCTCGTCCACCGGGTAGGTGCGGTCGAGTTCGAGCATGTACTGCACGAGGTCGAGAGCGTCGGGCGAGGCGATGACCACGCTGCCGTCCTCGGGCGCGTACTCCGGTGGCAACTTCACCTGCACGTCTTGCTCGCTCGGCAGTTGGGTGCTGTCGAAGAGGAAGGGGTAGGACGGCATGATGCTCCAGGGCATCACCGCGCGTGGGTTGTACAGGTGCGTCAGGTGCCAGTCGATGCTCGGCTGGCGGGCGCCGATGTTGAGCAGGTCCGGGCCCGTGCGCATCGTGCCGAGCAGGTGCGGGGAGTCGTAGGCGTAGTCGCCGGGCACGGCGGCTCGGCCCCAGCCGCGCTGCTGGTCAGGCGCGATGGACGGGTCGCGCGGCTGCTGACTGTGGCAGTACACGCAGCCGAGGCTGATGTAGGTGGCGCGGCCGCGTGCGGCGGCCTCCGAGTAGGGCTCCAATCCCTCGGGGGCGCGGGCCGAGGCCTGCAGTTGCATCGCAGGCATGACCACGATCATCAATGCGGCGAACAACAGGATCATGGCGGCCGCCGCCAGAATACCTAAGGCGCGGGTCATGGGCTCACTCCTGCCTGCGCGTCGGCCAGGCTGCGCGCGCGACTGCGGTCGCGGAACATGGCCGCATCACCGCGCGCCGGTCCGCTGCGCAGGAGCACGGCGAGGGCATGGGTAACGAAGATCAGATGGCCCAGGGTCATGAGCGACCCACCTACTGAGCGTGCCAACAGGTAGGGCTTGGTCACCTCCACCGATTCCATGAAGGGGCGGGTGGCATCGAGCATGGCGAGCCCCTGGAGCCAGCCGCCGATCGACAGCGGCACGAAGTAGATGGCAAAGCCGATCGTCACCAACCAGAAGTGGGCGATGATGGCCTTTGGGTAGGGCCACTCGCGGCCGGTGATACGCGGCAGGATGAAGTAGATGCTGCCGAACATCACGAAAGAGAAGAAGCCGTAGGCACCGAGGTGGGCGTGGGCCACCGTATAGTGGGTGAAGTGGGTGACCGTGTTCACCGCGCGCAGCGCTTCGATAGACCCCTGGATGGAGGACAGGGTGTACATCATGGCGCCCAGGGTCACGAAGCGCAGGGTGGGGGAGTAGAAGAGCAACCGCCAGTGCTTGATGACCGTCATGTGGTGATTGACCGCCACCGCCAGCACGGGGATCGCCATCATCACGCTGTGCACGATCGAGATGGTCACGGCCCAGGTGGGCACGGGGCCTCCGATCAGGTGATGCAACCCCACCTGGGAGTAGAACAGGGCCAGCGCCCAGAAGCCGATCAGGGACAGGCTGTAGGAGTAGATCGGTCGCCCGATGATCTTCGGGATGAAGTAGTACGCGGCGGCAAGCCCCAGGGGCGAGAGCCACAGGCCAAGCACGTTGTGGGCGTACCACCAGTTCAGCATGGATTGCTCGACGCCACCGAACAGATTCGGAAGGTTGGCGGTCACGAACAACATGGGGAACCAGATCAGGGCGCCGAGCAGGTACCAGGCGCTGACGTACAGGTGTTGAACGCGGCGCTTGAGCAGCGAGGCGATCAGGGGCACCGCGGCCAGGGCGCCGCCGATCACCAGGGCGATGTCGGCCTGCCAGGGGAGCTCCAGCCACTCCATGCCGTCGGAGCCGCCGGACAGGAGCGCGACCACGCCGATGGTGAGGCCGGCGTTCCAGATCATCGCGCCGACGGTCGCGTAGGAACCGCCCGCAAGGCGCACCTTGAACAATCGCGGGATCAGCCACAGGCCGACGCCGACGCCCGCCATGGAGGACCAGCCGAAGGACACGAGGTTCAGGTGGGCCGGCCGTACCCGCCCGAAGGTGAGCACAGCCTCTTCCACCAGCCATTCCGGCACGTGCAACTTGATCGAGGCGATCACGCCCAGCAGGGAGCCGACCAGCAGCCACAGCAGCGATGAGCCAAGCCACCAGACCACCGGCGTGCGCGAGGTGGTGTCGGCGAGGCCTCTCGCCTCCAGCTCATCCTCCCGCTCATTGGCGTGTTCATCGTCGTCGAGGGTGCCTCGCTCGGCCTGCATCTGGGCGCGCACGGAGTCCACCGATGCGGGGTCTTCGATACGACCGATCTCACCGGGCACGAAGATCGTGCGTGCCGCCTTCGGTCCGATGGTGAGTTGGTCGTTGGCGAGGGCCCAGATCAGGAGCGCGAGACCGCCCACAGAGATCACGAAGGTGGCAGCGAGCAGGAAGGCGATGGCGGTGCTCATGGCGTACGCTCAACTCGGTCGTGGGGAATCATGGGGCGATGCTACTACGCTCCTTTCGCGCAAGGGCTGCAACGGATTCAAAGTGACGAAGATTGCTGGAATCGCGCCGGGTGAGGCGTTGGTATCCCGCATAGCGTCGAAAAGTTGACGCATCCTCGGGGGCTGGGCCGGGTGCGCAAGGCGTCGGATTTCACCGCCGGTCCGCTCGTCCGCCAGCGCGTTGCTGCGCCGGGGGTTCTCGGCGATAGTGGGCGGGGCGTGCGGACCCAACGCCTTTGATCAGTGACGGAGCGCTGCCTTGTTTTCCTCGATCGAGTCCACACCGCTGCCGAGTGGAGCGCTGCTCGAGGTGTATCAGCGGCCCGACTGCTACGTGGACTGCTTCAGCGTGTCCTGTACCAGTGGCGTAGCCCACAGTCGATGGCTGGAGGCCTTTCTCGGTTCGCGCGTGTTCCGCCTGGAGCGCGCCGTCTTGCGTACGCTGGCCCGTGCCGACAGCAGCGATGGGGCGGTGGCGGCGCTGGTCGCCGGTGATGCCGAGAGCTTCGCCGTGTGGACCGTCGAACATCGCACGCCCCAGGAGCTGCTGCTGCGGGATCGCTCGGCGCGCACCCGCACCTGGTGGCGGACGCAACCCGAGGCGCACGGGGTGCGCTTGTACTTCGGCTCCGCGCTGGTGCCGAAGGCGCGCGCGGAGGAGGGCGAGGCGGCGGGCACCATCGACGGATGGCGCTGGAGCATTCCCCTGCATCGCGCGTACTCACGTTTCCTGGTCAGCTCCGCCTGCGCGCGGCTGCAAGCCTTCAGCTAGGACTGGCGCCCTAGGCCGTGAGCAGTTGGTCCACCAGTGGGTTCGGGAAGCGTCGTCCGCGGGTGATGGCGTAAAAGGACTCGTTCAGCCCGGGCACCTGACAGAGCTCGTGGAGGACGCCCTGCGCCAGCTCATCGAACACCACCACGGGCGGCACCAGAGCAATCCCCAATCCCTCGCGCGCCAGCAAGCGCAGCATGGGCATATCGTCCACCTCTGCCACCACATCGACGTGCACGCCCGCTTGCTCCAACAGTAAATCGAAGCCTGCGCGTACGTTGTTCTGCCAACTCGGCAGCAGCACGCGGGTGCCGTCCAGGTCGTCGGGGAAACGAAAACCATCGGGGGCCGGCTGGCTCGACACGAGGCTGACGCCCTGTTCAGCGATCCGTTGGCTGCGCGTGAGCGAGTGCGCCTCGCGCGGCACGGGCAGATTGGACAGCACCACGTCCAGGTTGTGGCTATCCAGGGAGGCGAGCAGCTCGCGTAGGCTGCCCGTGCGCAAGGTCAGGTCCACGCTGGCGTCGCGCAGCACGGGCGCCAGGAGTTGAATCTGGAAGTTACGCGACAGAGTAGCCACGGCGCCAACTCTGAGCTGTTGGCGTTCGTCCAGATGGGATCCCTCGAGGGTGCGCAGCAGCTCGTCGCCGGCCTTGAAGATGCTGTCGGCGAACTCCAGGGCGATGCGACCGGCCTCGGTGAGCTCCAGCCGCCGATGGCGGCGATCGAACAAGGCGTGGCCGAGGCGCACTTCGAGCTGGCGCAACTGGGTGGACAGGGCGGATTGGGACACGCTCAGGCGCTCCGCCGCAGCGGCCAGGCTGCCAGCGTGGGCGATGGCCCAGAAGTAGCGAAGGTGCTTGTAGTTGAGCTGCGCCATTGATTGCGTTTTCTCAAAGGGTTCGTCAGATCGCTTCTATTCCATAGTAACGAGATGCCTCCGTCGGGGCACCCTTCAGAGCGCCCTCGGGCGGGCGGCCTACCCCTGGCCGACCCGATCGGTGCGCACCGTTGCCTCGCGCCTGGCCTGCGGACCCGAAAACACACGAAAAGACACAACGCTGGCGGCTGGCTTCGGCCATCTCGGCAGTTCTCGGTTTGGGACCAAGTAATTGATTGCGCGCTACTTTTAAGTTCACCATCGAGCGCAAGCGTTGGCAGAAAAAGATGAAAAAAAACGTGATTGTGAACCTATGTTCCGAGATCTTCCCATTCGTGATCGGCTGCCTAGAATGCGCCCCAGCGTCGGTAGGGGCCGACGACTACCTACCTCTAGGGAGCCAAGAGAGAGAATGAAAATGACTAGAACTTTCACCGCAGGTACCGTCGTCGGCATGGCACTGCTCGCCACCGGCTGCGCCACCACCGAAGACACGGCCATGGTCGACAGCGCGTCGAACGGCAGCCAGGAACTCATCGACAGCCAGCGTGACCGTATCTCCTCGCTCGAGAGCGAGCTGATGCAGCGTGAGCGCGAGCTCGAGGCTGCCGAGAGTGCCGCTCGCGACAGCGGCAGCGATAGCAACGCGATGACCGCCATGCTGTCCGTCGACCCGCTGTTTCCGCCGAACCCCGTGCCGGGCGAGTGCTACGCCCGCGTGCTGATCCCCGCGAGCTACACCACCGAGACCGAGACCGTCCTGGTGAGCGAGGAGTCCGAGCGCGTCGAGATCATCCCCGCCCGTTACGAGACGGTGCAGGAGACGGTGCTCGTGAAGGAAGCCTCCACCCGCCTGGAAGTGGTGCCGGCTGTCTACGAGACCGTCACCGAGCGTGTGCTGGTCAAGGGTGAGTCCACCCGCATCGAAGAAGTGCCCGCCACCTACCGCACGGTCACCGAGCAGGTGCTGATTTCGCCGGCGCGTACCGAGTGGAAGCGCGGTCCCGCGTCCAGCTTCGCGACTAACGTCGTCGATAGTGCCACCACCGACACCGGTGAGATCATGTGTCTGGTGGAAGTGCCGGCCAAGTACGAGACGGTCACCCGTCGCGTGGTCGACCAGCCCGCCACCACCCGTGAGGTCGTGATCCCGGCTGAGTACCGCACCATCGAGAAGCGGGTGCTCGTGAGCGCAGCCACCACTCGCGAGGTCACCATCCCTGCCGAGTACGACACCGTGACCGTGACCCAGCTGGTCGACTCGGCTTCCGAGCGTCGCATCCCGATCCCCGCCCAGTACGACACCGTGACCCGCCGCGTGAAGACGAACGAGGAGAACCTCGAGTGGCGCCAGGTGGTGTGTGCCGTCAACCTGACCCAGCCGAACGTTGCATCCCTGCAGCGCGCACTTCAGGACGCCGGTCGCTACAACGGTCCGATCGACGGCATCATCGGTCCCCAGACCCTGTCCGCAGCTAACAGCTACGCCCGGTCCAACGGACTGCCGACGGGTACCAACTACATCGCGATGGAAGTGGTTGAGGACCTCAGCCTGAACTTCTAAGTTCCGGCACGCGACATCTGCTGTCGCCAAGGGCTGCACTCCCCAGGGGGTGCAGCCCTTTTTCGTATGGGCTCAGCGCCACGAAAAAGGGCGATGCCGCAATGGCATCGCCCTTTGGTGTGAGGCACCCGAGCAGGGGTGCCCCAGCTTAGCGCGACCCTTAGTTGGGCAGCGGCAAGCGGCAGCCGAAGGTCAGCTCGGCCACGAAGGTCTTCCAGTTGGCGTTGACGTTGTCACTCTCCGCCGCGTACTGACCGACGTACCAGAAGCGACGACCGTCCGGGTCGGTCGCCATGCCGGTGTAGTCACCCCAGCGGTTGGGAGCGCCAGGATCCTGGAAGGAACGGTAGGCCTCCGTACCGGCCACGATGTCCGAGTCCGCGCGCAGGCGGTTCATCGGATCGACGGCCAGACGACCGGAAGCGGCCACGGACGGGAACATGGAGTCGCTGCTCTTGGTGTAGCCGATAGCCATGTTCTCGCAGCGGTCCACGGCGAGGCTCGGGAAGAAGCGATGCACGCCGTCGCGGGCGGTCAGCACGCCAGCGCGGATGACGCCGTCGGTGCTCGCGCCCACGGTGACCTCAGCGGGATCGATCTGAGCCCAACGGGCGCAGTTGACCACACCGGTGCCGGGATCGCAGGACACGGTCTGCGTGGTCCACAGCTTGCCGTTGCGGAACTCAGTCTCCTGACCACGCCAGTCGTTGCCGGCCAGCAGGACGTCGGAGCCGGCCTGCGGCACGGACACGGGGAAGCAGGAGCCATCGGCACAAGCGAGCTTGGAGGCGGTGGCCAGGTCCACGTCGCCGAGCTTGGTCAGCACGTCAGCACCGAAGGGAGCGTCCCAGGCCCACACGCTGTGGGTCGGGCCGTCGAACACTTCCGTCATGAAGTAGTTCGGACCTTCGGTCGGGAAGGTGCCGTCGTTGGCGCCACGCAGCTGCGCCGGCTGCGGCGTGCTGTTGAAGTCCGGCACCAGGCGCTGAACCACGCGGATCGGATCGCCGTTCAGCAGGTCGTCCTTGTTGACCGCGAAGATACGGCCGCCGACGAAGCTGGCGGTGAACTGGTTGGAGCCCACGTAGATGGCGTCCGTGCCGACACCCATGTGCGGGAAGTCGAAGAACTCACCGTCGATGTCAGCGGGGAAGGCGAAGCGGTTCCAGGTGCCGAGGGGATCACCGTCGGTGGTGGCGGCGATGCAGTAGTCCGTGCCGGCGCCGTCCACGCCCAGGATGTACTGGCCGGTGGACTCGTCGTACACGACGTCAGGATCGAAGGGACCGCCGGGCTCACAGGCAGGATCCACGCCAGCGAAGAACTCGCTGAAGGCGGTCGGCGGCTGCAGTTCGTTGCCGGCCTTGTCGTAGATGGCGAAGGTCACGTTCACGACCACGATCACGTGGTCGGGGCCAGCGGTGATGTCCGGATCGGGCGGCACGGTGGCGCCGAAGGGCACGGGATCCACACAGCAGTCTTCGGCGCCGATGGCCTCGAAGCTGTTGAGGATGATCGGGCCACGGCGACGGCTCTGCTGGCGGTTCGCGGGCACGCGGTTAGCCGACTGCTCGGCACGGGTGATGGCGGCGCTCAGCTGCGAGTCGCTGAGCGGGGACTCGATGCGGGCACCACCGGCCACCTTGACCGCACCGCTCTTGGCGGTGGCGGCGCGGGGCTTCACGGACGTCATCTGAATCGGGTACGCGCGGGTACCGACGTAGGCGGCGTGATCGCCGGATACGCGGATCGGACCAGAACGTTCCTTCATACGCTTAACGACTTCGACAGGTGCGCTCATCGGCACCGACAGTCGCTCGGCTTCAGGCTGCTGCTGCTGGCTCACGTCCGGGGAATTCGCGGACACGGCCCACCAGCCGCCCAAGGCGACCAGCGACAGGTAGCCTGCACGGGCTGCTAGATCACTCATTCGGTATTACCTCTCCGTAGGTTCTCTACTTGTGCGGATTGCGAGAGTTTTTTTGTTTTCCCGGGACCACTTCGTGTGGCCGCGGGTGTCTGGAAAATACCACAGCAGGTGACTTTGTCACGCCGCATGCATGGGGGCGGTTTGGAATCGCCTCGAAGAGCGGCGAAATACCGGATTAGGTGATCGCGATTGCCGCGATGCAGCATAGCGACCTGATCGATGCCATCCCGCTGCTATGATGCGATCAGCACAGCGTGATGCGCTGCACCGTTCCTAGGGGGAAAAAGGCATGAGGGCAGGGAGAAGACGTGTCTGCGTCGTTGGGCTGGTGGGTCTGGTCTGGTGGGCACTGGGTGCTGCACAGGCCACCCCGGCGGACTGGACCAACACGGCGTACGATCCGCGCATTCCAACGCTGGACGCGGTGGTGGGGCACGCGGTGGGCAGCGAGATCACCGCGCCCGCGGATGCGGTGCGTTATGTCCAGGCCCTGGCCGAGGCGGCCCCGGAGCGCACGAAACTGGTGGAGTACGCCCGCACCTGGGAGGGCCGCCCGCTGGTCTACCTGCTGGTGGGAGCGCCCGAGAGAATCCGCGAGATCGAGGCCATCAAGGCCGATATGCAACGCCTGGCCTATCCGCGCTCCTTGGATCAGGCGGCGGCCGAGGCGCTGATCGAACGTCTCCCTGCAGTGGTGTGGTTGGCCTACGGCGTGCACGGCAACGAGATCTCAGGCACCGATGCCGGCCTCGCGTTGGCCTATCACCTGTTGGCCGGACGCGACGACCCAACGCTGTCGCAGGTGCTGCAGGAAACGGTGGTCGCGATCGATCCCTCACAGAACCCGGACGGTCGCGCCCGCTTCGTGCAGCACTACGCGCAGACCCGAGGCCTGGAGCCGGCCGGCGACGGCATCGCTGCCGAGCGCCGCGAGCCCTGGCCTGGCGGGCGTACCAATCACTACTACTTCGACATGAACCGCGATTGGCTACCCCTGACCCAACCGGAAGTTCGCGGCCGTGTTGCGAGCTTCCTGGAGTACTTTCCCGTGGTGCACGTGGACGCGCACGAGATGGGCACGGACAGCACCTTCTACTTTCCACCGCCCGCACAACCCTACAACCCGCACATCACCCAAACCCAGCGTGACATGCTCGCGACCTACGGACGCGGTATCGCCAGCGCCTTCGATCGCCATGGTTTCGCGTACTTCACGCGCGATGTATACGACTCCTACTACCCGGGCTACGGAGACACCTGGCCGGCCTTTCAAGGCAGTGTCGGGATGACCTTCGAGATGGCGTCGGCTCGCGGACTCGTCGGGCGCCGTCGCGACGGCTCACTGGTGACCTACGCCGATGGTTTGCAGCGCCACTTCGTCGGCAGCCTCGCCACGGTGGAGACCGCTGCGGCCCACCGCGCCGAGTTCCTTCGCAACTTCTATCGCTATCGCCGGTCTGCTCTCGCCGGCGAGCACGGTGGTGCTCTCGCTTACCTAGTGCCGCTGACAGGTGACGTAGGGGCGGTCGGAAAGCTGGCTGACAAATTGGTGGCGCACGGTGTACGGGTGCGGCGGACGGGCGAGGCGCAGCAGGTGTGCGATACGGACCTGCCGGCAGGCTCCTTCGTGGTGCCGGGTCGCCAGCCCGCGGGGCGCATGGTGCGTACGTTCCTGGAGCCTGAAAGCCCAATCGATGCCGCATTTCTCGCTCGTCAGGAAGCGCGCCGGGCCCGCGGCGAGTACGCCGAACTGTACGACGTGCTCGGCTGGTCCCTACCCGCCATGTACGGGGTGCCGGTGGTGACCTGCGATCGCTTACCCGCCTTGGCCGAGGGCACGTACGCGGGCCCCTTCGATCCAGGATTTGCCCCGCCGGAGGCGACCACGGTCGCCTGGCTCGTGCCCTGGGGCACGCGGGCGGCGGGCAAGTTCCTGGCGGGTGCCCTGCGTCAGGGACTCACCGTGCGCGGGGCGGATGAGGCGTTCACCATCGGCGACAGGAGGTGGCCCGCCGGAAGTCTGATACTCCGCCTTGCCGACAATTCGCAGCACACAGCCGAGGATCTGCTTCGTGAGGTACGCACGCTCGCGCGCGCGACGGGGGCGGAAGTCGTCGCCAGCGACACCAGTTGGACCGAGGAGGGTCCGTCCTTCGGCAGCGCCGATGTCGTGCCGATGGTCGCCCCGCGCGTAGCGCTGGCCTGGGACGAGCCCACGGCCTCCTACTCGGCGGGCAGCACCCGCTTCGTCCTCGAGCGCCAGTTCGACTATCCCGTGGTGCCGGTGCGTACCGCCGATCTGCGTCGCCCAGGACTGTCGCGCTTCGATGTGTTGATCCTACCGGAGGGCGGCGACTACGCGGATGTGCTCGGCGAGCGTGGCGTGGCGGTCCTACGCGAATGGGTCGACGCGGGAGGCGTCCTGGTCGGCCTCGGCGAAGCTCTGCGCTTTCTGACCGATCCGGACGTCGGGCTCCTCGCCACCCAACGAGAACGTTTGGCGGCGGTTAGCGAGGGTGAGCGGGAGGAGGGCGCGACGGTGGACGGCTCGCTCATCGAGAGTGCCGAAGACTACGCCGCCGCGCTCCAGCGCGAGGCGCCGACACCCGATCCCCTGCCCGGCGTGTTGCTAAGGGCCGTGCCCGACCCGAACCACTGGCTCACCGTGGGGGTGGATGAGCAGAAGGGTGTGAACTTCCTGGTGGAGGGCAGGGACGTGTACCGCCCCCTCGCCTTGGATGAGGGCGTCAATGCCATGCGCTTCGCGCCGGCGGCAAGCTTGGGCGTGGGCGGTCATCTTTGGGCGGAGAATCGCGCCCAATGGGCCTGGAAGCCGGCCGTCGCTGTGGCAGAACAGGGCAGGGGGATGGTCATCGCCTTCGCCAGTGATCCGAATTTCCGAGCCACCTTGGATGGGGCCAACCTGTTGTTCCTGAACGCAGTTCTGCGTGGACCGGCGCACGCCCGCCGGATTCGCTGAGCGGTGGTGGGCGCCCCTGCCTGGACACTGATTCGTTATTTAGCTAAATTACGAAAATGAGTCAGGTGTTTCGTGCGCTAGCCGACCCGACGCGCCGCCGGATCCTGGAGTTGCTCCGAGATCGGGACATGTCCGCGGGCGAATTGGCGGCGGAGTTTCCGCTGGCCAAGGCCACCCTGTCGCGCCACTTCTCCGTGTTGCGCGAGGCGGAGCTGATCCACGGCGATCGGCGCGGCACGAGCATCGTGTACCAGCTGAACGTCTCCGTGCTCGAGGAGGCATTGCTGGAGTTCATGAGCCGCCTGTCCATCGATCGGCGAGACCCGCAGGAGACAGATGATGAGTGACGCCCTATCGCAACTGCGCAATCGCGCCTTCGCCTTTGGCCTTGTGGTCTTCGCCCTGATGGCGGCCGTGGCAGCCTACGGGTGGTTCAGCACCGAGGCGGGCGCCGAGCTGCCCGTGCACTGGAGCTCCAGCGGGGAGGTGAATCGCTACGGGTCGCGCTTCGAGGCCTTCGCGTTGATGCCGCTGATCTGGCTCGCCATGGTTGTCGTGTTCGCCCTGCTCCCGGCCATGGAGCCGCGTCGGCGCCACCTCGCCCAGAGCCGGTTGCCGTACCTGATGGTGATGTTAGCCACCGGGCTTTCGATGTTGGTCATCCACGCCCTGACCACCGCCGCCGCCCTCGGGGCAACGGTGGACATCGCGCGCGTCATTCCGCCGATCGTCGGTGCCCTGTTGGTGGTGACCGGCAACTACATGGGCAAGACGCGCAGCAACTACTTCATCGGCGTGCGCACACCCTGGACGCTCTCCTCGGAGTTGTCCTGGCGCAAGACGCACCGCTGGGCAGGACGCGTCTTCGTTCTCATCGGGTTGGTGATGGTGGTGGGAGCCGTGCTGCCGTGGCCCCAGACCCTGATGTTGGCGAGCGTTGGCGTGCTGATGATCGCCAGCCTGGCGCTGGTCGCCTACTCCTACGTGGTCTGGCGAACCGATCCGGCCCGCGAGTAGCGTCGCGGGCCGCAGGCGTCGGCGGCGAGAGCACGTGCGCTACGGCTGCGGTGTGCGTCCCAGACGAGCAATAGCAGGATCAGCAGCAGCGGCGCGGCCGCCAGCAGCAACACCTTCTCCCAGCCGAGGCTGAGAACGGTGGCGCCCGCGAGCAAGCTCGCCAGCGCGGCGGCCGCGAAGACGCTGAAGTCGTTGGCGGCCTGGGCTTTGAATCGTTCGTTTGGGCGGTAGGTGCTGATCAAGGCGGTGGTGGCGCCGACGAAGAGGAAGTTCCAGCCGATCCCGAGCATCACCAGGGAGACGCCGTAGTGCATGACGGCACGGCCGCTGATGCCGATGGCGATGCACGCGAGCATCGTCGCCGCTCCGAACCACATCATGCGCGGTGCTCCCAGGCGACCGATCAGCAGCGCCGAGCCCAAGGATGGGGCGTACATGGCAACGACGTGGGCCTGGATCACCGCCGCCGTGGCGTGCAGGGCGTGACCGTCGACCACGTGCATGGCGACGGGCGTCGCAGTCATCAGCAGGGCCATGCTGCCCTGGGCGACGACGGCGGCGCCCACGGCCAGGAGAAAGGCTGGCTGCCGCGCGATCGTCAGCAGCGCCCGCGGCGCTTGCGCCTGCGCAGCGCTCGCGCCGGCGCTCTCGCGCAGGAAGGGGCGCAGGGCCGCGGTGAGCGCCAACACCAACACGTGTCCGCCGGCCAACGCGTAGAAGGCGAGGCGAACCGGGTGCTCGATGCCCATCGCCGTGATCCTCGAGATCAGCGAGCCGCCGATGACCGCGCCCACCATAGCGCCGAGCAGCAACCAGGCGATCGCCTGTCCCGCTCGTTCGCAACGCACAGCTTCCGCCGCGGCGAAGCGAAGCTGCTGACCGCACGCAAGGGCGGCCCCGAGGCCCGTGGCGCCAACGCAGAAGAGCGTGAAGCTGCCGATGCCGACGGCCGTGCCTGCGAGCAGCGCGCTCACCATCGCAGCCCCTGAGCCCATGGCGATGCCGGCCCGTCTGCCGAAGCGGCCCATCGCGAGACTGGTGGGAATGGTGGCCAGCGCCGTGCCCAGCACGGCGAGGGAAATCGGTAGGGTGGCGAGGCGCGGGTTGGGGGCGAGTTCGTTGCCAACCACGCCGCCGACGATGCCGAGCATCACCGCACCGCCGGTGAAGGCGGCCTGGATCACAAACAGGATGGCAAGGTTACGTTCAAGCGCCACGGCGTCCACTCGCGAGTCGTCGACCGTCAGCCGTGCGCCAGCGGCCCGTGTTTCCTGGAGTATTCGTTGGGGGCGACAGGTCTGTCACGAACGGTGCACCGACTTTGCGACCCGATCCGCGGGTTTAGGTAGCCGGTGCGTGGCCTGGCGTGCTCGCTCGACCGGTTGGGCGCACCGGCGGCTTATGCCACGAGCGGCGGTCGCTGGGGGCTGTTGTGGTTTAATGGCGGGATGAATCTAATAATTTTCGGACCGCCCGGAGCGGGCAAGGGCACCCAGGCAGCGCGCATCAAGGAGCGCCTTGGGATCGTGCACGTATCGACCGGCGACATGTTTCGCGACCATCTCAAGCGCGACACGTCGCTCGGCCAGCAGGTCAAGGAGATCATGGCCAAGGGCGCCTTGGTGCCGGACGAGATCACCGACCAGATGGTGCGTGACCGCCTCGGCCAGGAGGATGCCTCAGGCGGTGTGCTGCTCGACGGCTACCCGCGCAACGTGGGCCAGGCCAAAGTGCTGAGTGCGCTCTGCGAGGAATGGGGCCGCAGCATCGCCGGCGTCGTCGTGATCGAGGTGCCCGAGGACGAGCTCAAGGCGCGCCTGAAGTCGCGCGCCGAGCAGCAGGGCCGCGCCGACGACGCGGACCCCGAGGTCATCGCCAACCGAATTCAGACCTACCACGATCAAAGCGCACCTTGCGTCGCTTACTTCGGTGAAGTGGGGCTTGCCGTGCACACGATCGACGGTGTGGGTGAACTCGATGAGGTCACCGCGCGCATCATGGGCGCCCTGGGTCTTTGATTCGATGGTCACCGTTGGCGCGGCTGCCATCGGTGAGTCCTCACGGGCGCGCCACGTAAGGCACTTCGCTATCATGCGCGCCCATGACCTCCCGCTCTCCCCAGGCTCTCCTCCACCGATCGCTTAGCTCGACGCGGGCACTCGCCCCTGGGCTGTCCCTGGCCGTCGTCATCGGACTGGCCGCGAGCTACCTGGCCGAACACTACGGCGGCCCAGCGATGCTGTTCGCCCTGTTGCTGGGCATCGCCTTCAACCACCTCTCCGACGATCCAGGCGTCTCGCCGGGCGTGGGCTTTGCGTCGCGTGGCCTGCTGCGAATCGCGGTGGTCCTGTTGGGGGCTCGTCTCACCCTCGGTGAAGTTCAGGACCTTGGCCTCGGCGTGGTGCTACTCGTGCTCGCGGGGGTGGCGATCGGGTTGTTGGGCGGCATGGCCATCGCGCGAGCCTTAGGTCTGTCTCGACCGCATGCGGTGTTGTCCGCGGGTGCCGTCTCGATCTGCGGCGCGTCGGCGGCACTCGCGATCGCCTCCGTGCTGCCGCAGGACGAGCAATCGGAGCGCAACACCACCGTGACTGTGGTGGGCGTCACCACCTTGAGCACGATCGCGATGACCCTGTACCCCATCGTGGTCGGCCTCTTTGGCTTGGAGGACCGACCCGCCGGCGTATTCCTGGGAGCCACCATTCACGACGTGGCGCAGGTGATCGGCGCGGGCTACATCATCTCGGACGTCGCCGGTGAGACGGCGGCGGTGGTGAAGCTCCTTCGCGTCGCCTGCCTGATGCCGGTGGTGCTGGCGATCTCGATGGTGATGCGCGCCAGTGCGGCCAAGACGCCAGGCAAGCGGCCGCCGCTGCTGCCGTGGTTCGTGGTGGGCTTCGTGGTGCTGATGTTGGTGAACAGCGCCAGTCTGTTGCCGGCCGGCCTGGTGAGCGTGCTCGGCAGCCTCTCCCAGATGGCGTTGGTGATTGCCGTGGCAGCGCTCGGCGTGCGCACCTCCCTGGCCCAGTTCACGGGCGTGGGCGCGCGGCCCCTGTTGGCGATGGTAGCGCAGACCTTGCTCCTCGCCGTGTTCGTGTTGGTGGGCGTGATGCTGCTCATCGGCGCCTGAGCGCGGTCATCTCGGCAGGCGGCGAATCGAGGGTGCGGGTTACCCACCGCGTACTGCGCCCAGGTACCATCCTCGGCGTACCCCCGCGGAGCCCACCATGACTCTCATGCCAACGTCCCGGACGCTTCTCACGCGAGCTTTGCCTGTCGCGCTAGCAACAGCATTGCTCGGTCTCGTCGCCACCCCCGACGCCGTGCGCGCGCAAGCCACCGCCAAGCCCGTTTTGCACGGCAAGCACTGGGTGGCGGTCACCGGCAAGCCCTTGGCGGCGACGGCCGGCGCCGTGGTATTCGCCGGCGGTGGCAACGCGGTCGACGCGGCCTGCGCCATGCTTGCGGCCACCTCCACCATGTGGGACACCCTCGGCTGGGGCGGCGAGACCCAGGCGCTGATCTACAACCCCAAGACCGGGGAGGTGAAGGGGGTCAACGGACTGGGGGTGGCGCCGACCGGGGCGACGCCCGAGTACTTCCGCGAGCGCGGCATGCAATACCCGCCCGAGTACGGTCCGCTCGCCGCCGTGACGCCCGGCACGCCGGGCGCCCTGATGGTGATGGTGGCGGAGTACGGACGGTCGAGCCTGGCCGACGTGCTCGCGCCGGCGATCGACATGGCCGACGGCTACCCCATCGAGGCGGCCCAGGCCAACAACATGGAGCGGCGCCGTGAGGTGATCGCCCGCTGGCCCACCTCGCGGGCAGTGTTCCTGCCGCACTACGACGCGGAGCACCCCGAGCGGCGCGCCGCGCCCGTGGCCGGCGAGATGTTCCGCCAGCCGGACCTGGCGCGCACCCTGCGCCAGTTGGTGGAGACCGAGGCGGCGGCTCTCGCCGCGGGCAAGTCGCGTAAGGAAGCGATCTACGCTGCCTACGAACGCTTCTATCGGGGCGACATCGCCCAGGAGCTGGTGCGGGCAACCCGTGAGGCGGGTGGCCTGTTCACCCTCGAGGATTTGGATCGCTGGCAGGTGCATCTGGAAGAGCCCGTGTTCACGAGCTACAAGGGCATCGACGTCTACAAGCTCACCACCTGGGTGCAAGGGCCGGTGATGCTGCAGGCCTTGAACATCCTCGAGCCCCTCGACCTCAAGGGCATGGGCTACAACAGCACGCGCTATATCCACACCCTCTATCAGGCGATGAACCTGGCCTACGCCGACCGTGACTTCTACTACGGCGATCCCTACGTGCCGCCGGCGGAGCCGGTGCGCGGGTTGCTCTCGAAGGAGTACGCGGCCGAGCGACGCAAGCTGATCAACCCGTCGCGCAACGACGCCACCGTGCGCCCGGGCGATCCCTATCCCTTCCAAGGCGAGAGCAACCCGTTCCTCGAGCTGCTCGAGCAATGGCGCAACGTGCCGCCCGAGGCGCGGGGCGACGGCGAGGATGGCTTCCAGCAAGCGCGGGTGAGCACCCCCGATCGCCTCCTGCACGACACCGCCGATGCCGATGCCGACTTCCTCGCCGGCACCACCTCGATCCAGGCCGCCGATGAAGAAGGTTGGGTGGTCTCCATCACGCCGAGCGGCGGCTGGGTGCCGGCCTTCATCGCCGGCAACACGGGCATCGGCCTCAGCCAGCGCATGCAGTCCTTCGTCTTGGACGACTCGATGAACCCCTACAACGTGGTCCAGCCCGGGCAGCGCCCGCGGGCGACGCTCACGCCGAGCCTCGCCCTGAAGGACGGCAAGCCGATGATGGCCTTCTCCGTGCAGGGCGGTGACACGCAGGATCAGAATCTCCTGCAGTTCTTCCTCAACATCGTCGAGTTCGGCATGGACGTGCAGCAGGCGGCGGAGGCGCACAACATCACCAGCTACCAGATGCAGAGCTCCTTCGGCGCGCACAAGGCGGAGCCCGGACGCTTGCAGGTGACGCCGAAGGTGTCCGAGTGGGTGCGGACGCAACTCGGGAAGATGGGCTACGACGTGGAGATGGTAGACCGCACCTACAGTCCGATCACCGCCATCTGGATCGACGAGGAGCACGGCACGCTCTGGGGCGGCGCCAGCGACTACGGTGACGACTATGGCATCGCCTGGTAGCTAATGTCCTGTCCGGTTAGTTCGTTGAAGAATTCGCAGGTACTTTTTGCTCCTAGGCACGTTCCGGTTCGCTCGACCGCCGAGCAACGAACTGGCGTCGCGGGTCGCGCACCAGATCGCCTGCGGTCTCGCCTACCTGC